>CALFWN010000027.1 GCA_937928335.1 uncultured Litoreibacter sp.
TTGAACCTCAAAATCAAATGGTGAAGTGTGACCCTAGGCATGGGAAATACATGGCATGCTGTCTTCTTTACCGTGGCGATGTTGTTCCCAAAGATGTCAACTCCGCAATTGCTGCAATCAAGAACAAAAGGAGTGTACAGCACAAACCCGACCGTCACCGCACGCGGCCGCTCCAGCCGGGCCCAGACGCCGGGCAGGTTCGGGCTGCCTTCCTCATGCGCCCGCATCTGCGCCGAGGCGTGCAGGATCACCGGGTTGGCCATCCGCACCGCCTGGCCCCGCGTCTCGGACGCGTCCACCACGGCCAGCCGCTGCATCACCCCCAATTGCACCGCCGCCAGCCCGACGCCCGGCATCGCATCCATTGCTGCAATCGTCTCCTCCCAGATCGCGCGGGTCTCATCCGTCACGGCCTCAACCTTTGCCGCTACGCTTTGCAGCCGCCGGTCCGGCCAGATCAGAAACGGCCTCACGCGGCGGCCTCGTGATCAAGGATCAACACCCCATCCAGATGGTCCGTCTCATGGCAAATGCAGGCCGCCTCGAACCCGTCAAAGGCCCCGCGCCGCTGGGCGCCGGTCTCATCCAACCACATCACCTCGATCCGCGCGGGCCGCGCGACCTCCACGGGCCTGTCGGGGATCGACAGACAGCCTTCCGCATTCACCTGCATCTCGCCCGAGCGCCACAGGATCTCAGGGTTCACAAACACCATCGGCGCGGGCGCGGCCTCTTTCCATGTGGCATCCATCACGAAAACCCGGCTCAACACGCCCACCTGCGGCGCGGCCAGCCCGCGTCCGGGGGCGTCATACATCGTGTCAAACATATCCCTGATCAGGCCCTGCACCGCGCCATCCACCTCAAGCACCGGCGCGCAAAGCTGGCGCAGCCGCGCGTCGGGGTCCATCACAATGGGGCGGATCACCGCAGCGCCCTGCTCAGGCGCGGGCGCGTTCGCGCTTCAGCTTGACCATCTTGCGGGTGATCAGCTGGCGCTTCAGCGGCTTGAGGTAGTCGATGAACAGCTTGCCCTCAAGATGGTCAATCTCATGCTGCACGCAGGTCGCCCACAGCCCGTCAAAGCTCTGCGTCCGGGCCTTGCCGTCCAGATCCATCCACGCCACGGTCACATCCGCAGGCCGGGTCACATCGGCAAACTGGTCGGGAATCGACAGACACCCTTCCTCATAGGTGTTCAGCGCGTCCGAGGCCTCAAGCACCTCCGGGTTCAGCATCACCATAGGCTGCGGGGTCGCGCCCTCTTCCTTGACGCAATCCAGTACGATCATCCGGCGCAACACCCCCACCTGAGGCGCAGCCAGCCCGATACCGGGGGCCTCATACATCGCATGAAGCATCTGGTCGGCCAGTGCGCGCAGCTCGTCCGAGCTGTCGGCAACAGGGGCAGAGACCTTCTTCAGGCGCGGGTCGGGGTGGATCAGGATAGGCAAGCTCATAATCTCCAGATAGCCGTTCTGGCGCTAGGCGACAACCCGCGCAAGGCGCCGCTGACAATGTAACCTTGACGTTACTTCTTGGTTTTGCTAAATGTCACCCCAAGGTTACACAACTCAGGAGGCACTCATGTCTGTCAACATCGTCGCCCGCATCCGAACGCTCTCCAATATCGCCATCACGCTGGTCATCGCCGCCCTGCTCTTCGCGCTCTGGCTGGGCGACGGGCGGTTATGGGATAAATGGGTCTGGATACTGGGCGGCGTGGCGGTTGCGGGCATTGTCGCGCAATGTCTGGCCTCGCTGATCTTCCGCAACCAGATCGCAGCCGCTTGGGACGAGCAGGCGCGGCACCTCAACCGCCAATCCTACGCTTTCGGCTACTGGCTGGTCATGGCCACCTTCCTGACCTTCTTCGCGCTGACCCAGCTGGACATCATGCGCCCCGACACGGCCTTTTTCTTCATGAGCCCCGCATTGATCGGCCCCTCCGCCTATATGGCCGTCGCTGCATTGCGGGGGCTTACCGATTGACCCTGCACAACACTCTGGCCACCCACCGCAAAGCCGCAGGCCTCACCCAGGCGCAATTGGCCGAACGGGTGAATGTCTCCCGCAAAACCATCAACACGGTCGAAAACGCGGTCTTCATCCCCTCCACATTGCTGGCGCTAAAACTGTCTCAGGCGCTGGAGCAACCCGTCGAGGTGCTTTTCTCTCTTGAAGCTCCCAGCTGACAACGCGAATGTTGCTCCAATCCCAAGGAGACCAACATGAGCTTTGACACCCCACCCGACCGCCGCGGCACCCATTGCGTGAAATGGGACGCGATGGAGGCGATATACGGCGTCTCCCCCCAGGACGGCATCTCGATGTGGGTCGCCGATATGGAATTCGAGGCCGCGCCTGTGATCCAGAAGGCCGTGCAGGACATGGTCGATCACGGCATCTACGGCTATTTCGGCGACGACAGCAAATACACCGCCGCGATCTGCTGGTGGATGGAGAACCGCCACGGCTGGCAGGTCGAACCGGGCTGGATCTTCACCACCCACGGGCTGGTCAACGGCACCGCCATGTGCGTCGATGCCTTCACCAAGCCGGGCGACGGCGTGGTACTTTTCACGCCCGTCTATCACGCCTTTGCCAAGGTGATCAAAGCCGCGGGCCGCACCGTGGTCGAATGCGAGATGACGCAGGAAAACGGCCGCTACGAGATGGATTTCGACGCCTATGACGCGCAGATGACGGGCGCGGAAAGCATGGTCATCCTCTGCTCGCCCCATAATCCCGGCGGCCGCGTCTGGACGAGGTCGGAACTGCAGGCCGTGGCAGCCTTCGCCAAGCGCCATGACCTGATCCTGGTCTCCGACGAGATCCACCACGATCTGGTCTTCACAGGCCAGACCCATATCCCGATGGCCAATATCGCGGGCATCACCGACCGGCTGGTGATGATGACGGCGACCACCAAGACCTTCAACATCGCAGGCAGCCATTCGGGCAATGTGATCATCGCCGATCCCGACCTGCGCGCCACGTTCGCCGCCCGCATGGCGGCCCTTGGCATGTCGCCCAACTCTTTCGGTCTGTTCATGGCAACAGCCGCCTATTCGCCCGAGGGGGCCAAATGGGTCGATGCCTGCGTCGCCTATATCGAGGAGAACAAGAAGCTGTTTGATGCAGGCATCAACGCCATTCCCGGCCTCAAATCCATGTCTCTCGAGGCCACTTACCTTGCCTGGGTCGATTTCTCCGGCACCGGCATGGCGAAGGAGGAATTCACCACCCGCGTCGCCCGCGACGCCAGGATCGCGGTCAATGCCGGCCCCACCTTCGGCAAGGGCGGCGACAATTTCCTGCGCTTCAACATCGCGGCCCCCCGCGCCCAGATCGAGGAGGCCGTCGCCCGTATGCAAACCGCCTTCGGGGACCTGCAATAACCACCCAAAACC
>CALFWN010000028.1 GCA_937928335.1 uncultured Litoreibacter sp.
CGTCAGATTTCCGGGCGGCCCGGCACCACGCAGATACCGGCCTGAATGGCACAGCTGTAGTCAACTCGTTAACCATTGCTCCGCTATCGTCGCGGTGATCCAAAGCGAGATGATACCGAGTGACAGATTTCCAGACCCTCCTGACCGCATTGACAGAACTGACAGCCCAAGATCGCCCCATAGGCGCGTCAGATCCGAGGCGGCCAACCGTAGATCAAACCGGCTATGCGGGCAGCGTGGTGATGGTCACAGGCGCGGGCGGCTCTATCGGGTCCGAGCTGTGCCATGAACTGGCCAGAACCGGCATTCGCAAACTGGTCCTTTTAGACCAAAGCGAGCTGGCGCTTTACACAATCGAGATAGCTTTGGCCCCGCTGGCACAAGCCCACGGCTTCGAGCTGGTCGCCATTCTTGGCTCTGTCAGCAATGCGCAGCTTATCCGCGACACGCTGCGCACCCACAGCATTGACACGATCTTTCACGCCGCCGCCTATAAACACGTCCCGATGGTCGAGCGAAACCCGATTGCCGGGCTGTCCAACAACGTCATGGGCACGCGGGTTCTGGCGGCACAGGCCAAGGCCGCAAAGGTCCGCCGCTTCGTGCTGATCTCAAGCGACAAGGCGGTGCGCCCGGCAAATGTGATGGGTGCCTCGAAACGCTTTGCCGAGATGATCGCGCAGGATCTGGCCAGCCGGCCTTCGGAAACGGTGTTCTCCATTGTGCGCTTCGGCAACGTGCTGGGCTCATCGGGCTCTGTCTTTCCACTGTTTCAGGACCAGATCGCCAGAGGCGGCCCCGTCACGTTGACCCATGACGACACGACCCGTTATTTCATGACCCCGCAAGAGGCAGCAGAACTGGTTCTGGCGGCAGGTCATATGGCGCAGGGCGGGGAGGTGTTCATGCTGGATATGGGGCCGCCCATTCCTGTCAGGGCGCTTGCCCGGCACATGATCCGGGAGGCGGGCCTAAGCCTGCGTGATGCCCGAAACCCGGCAGGCGATATCGAGATTGAGGTCACCGGCCTGCGCGCAGGCGAAAAGCTGCATGAAGAACTGTCGTTCAGCCAATGCCGCACGCCGACATCTCACAGCCGGATCCTACAGGTTCACGAAGGGTGCCTGTCAGAGCTGGAGCTTGCTGGAACCCTGCGTGCGCTTGACGCGGCGATTGAGAAAAACGACCCAGACGCCGCCCGCGACACCATCGCCCGCTGGATTGCCGCAGATCAGGGCGTGGCGCATCTCGGTGCACAAACCGGCAAAGCATCGCACGGAGGGGTTTTGAAGTTTTAACCAACCACATGGGACAACCCGGACCGCGCGCCATCTTGGCGCATCCCATGAATGGCAGGACCCGATGGATAAATTTTCAAACTTCCCGACAACCCCGATTTCCCCGGCACGCGGCGGCACGCTGGTCACCCCCAATGACACCTCCGAGCTGATGCAGGTCAGCCGCGCCCTTTATGTGGGTCAGGGTGGCGACGTTGCCTTGACTCTGGCAGATGGTGACACGCTTGTCTTTGAGGCTGTCCCCTCGGGCAGCATTTTGCCGGTACGTGCCAGCATCGTGCGCGTCACCGGCACCACGGCCGCCGCCATCATCGCCCTTTGGTGATCCGGGCGCGCGCCTCGCAGGGTGCCGCAGCTTAAACGGGCGTCAACTGACCCGCCGCGCCTTGCGTGGCGGGCTTTTGCATTGTCCGCGCCAATGTATCCATAAGCCCGCGCAGCCCGTCCTCATAGGCGGCCAGCCGGGCCAGCCCTTCAAGCGCCGCCGCCCGTGCATCCTTGGCCAGGACTGACCGCAGCTCAAACCCATCCATGACCGCGTTTGTGATGGTCTCGGAGCTCATCGTTCTGCAATCGGCCACATGCGCATATCCCAAAGCCCCGAACAGCCCGGAGAATTTCCGGCTATAGGCCAGCGGCACCACCGCCACGCCGCTTGACAGCGCCGCGATACATGCGTGCATCCGCGAGCCCGCCATGAACGACATCTCAGAAATATACCCTTTGGCCTGTGAAGGCGTAGCGAATGCCGGCGCAACATGGACCGACGGGAAATGCTCTTTCAGCGCACGCAGCGCCGCCATGTCATCCTCCACCGGCATATCAGGGCAGATCACATGCGGAATAAGATGAACCTCCGGCTGCTTGGGATGGGCCAGAAACCCCGCAATCAGCCGCTCCATCAGGGCCGGGTAATCCACGCTCAGGCCAAACTGGTTTGTGCCCTGATACCCGCCCGACATCATCAGCCCCGAGACATTCAACCCAACGCGTGGCCGCTCCACAACCGGCATCCCGCCCTCCTTGCGCAACCGCAGCGCCACATCCGAGGCCACGACCACGTCACGGCCCACCCCGATCTCGCGCAGATGAGCGACCGAGGCCTTGTCACGCGCACAGACCAGCGCTGACATATTGATACTGGCCCGCGCGAGAGCCCGCGAGACCGGGTTGGTAAACGGCCCGAAGGTTTGCGGCGCCAGCACAAGCGGCGTTCCGGCCAGATGCGTCAGGTATTTCAGCCAGAACACCCGTTTGAGCCGCCTGGTCCCGTAAATGTCCGCAAAGCTGTCACCTGCGCCAATATCAAGCACTATATCCGCCGCCTCAAGATGCGCATAGGCGCCGGATCGGGTCAGCAGGTCCTTTCCCCGAATGGGGATGATGGTGATGTCGTCACCCGACACGCAGGCCGCCCCGTCATCATGCCAGTCCAGCAGGGTGATGCTGAGGTTCAGATGCAGCTCGATCGCGAGGCCACGCAGCACATCCACCTGCGCCACGCTCAGCGCCCCGACCCCAAGATTGTTGGAGCGCGACGCGTGCAGGATCAGACAGACCCGCAAATCGCGGCGTGGCCGGGTGAGAAAGGGAATTGCGTTCATGACTGCCACCTGTGTTTCAGAAAAACCCGCCGCGCTGTGCCAAGCATCGCTCTGAGCGTCTGCCTGACCCCCGCCTGCCGGGCGCAAGCCCAAAGACCAAGGCCGCGGTATTTTGGGATCGGGAGGCCTGCAAGACTGCGCCCCGCCAGGCGGCCCAGCAGCTCCCGGCGGCGCCGGACCTGCCCGGGCTGCATCGCCTCAAGCGCGTCAATCGAAAGCGGCTCGCTGTGCAGCGCGCCTGCGCGAACCGCCTCACGCACCAGACGCAAACCCGCCGCGCTGCGGGCAAGGATCACGCTGCGCCCGTCTTGCTCGGTAAATCGCGGATAGCCTCGTGCGTCGGTCTCCCACGCATCGGCAAAGGCTATATCGGCGGCCAGCCCGATCCCATCCGCGCAGATACGGCATCGGTGCTGAACCTGAGGCGACAGAATATCGCCCCAGCTTTCATGATACTGCATCGACCGGGTTTGGCCGTCATGGGTTTCCACCTCGGTCAGCCCCGGCCAGCCGCCACCGCGATATTTGAAACGCTTCACATCAGACCGTTTCACGCCAAGATGCCCCGCCACCTGCTCCGCCCCATTGAGGGAGGGCACGCCTGCACAAAAGAACGACAGCATAACCGGGAAGCGCTGGCTGACGCGGGGGTCCTGCTTTGCCCAATGCCGCAACCCGGCCACATCGCAGGGCTTGCCGACAAACGCATAACGCCCCTCCGTCTCAAGCAGCTTGGCCACGACCAGCAATGGCGAGGATGGCGCATAGCGCGACGCCGCTGCGTCCAAAACCTCCGACCGGGTCTGCGACAGCGTGATCTGGTTGGCCATCGGCGCATCGGCATGGGCCGCAATATGCACAACGCCGTCCACCTGATCGGTCTCAAGCAGCCAGACCAGCATCTGCGACAAGGCCCCGCCAGAGGCCCCCGCATTGCGCAGCTCATCGTCTTTGGCCCAGCCTTGCGAGATCTGCGCGTAAGGCCCCCAAAGCGGGTGGTCATGCCGAGCCGGGGCAGGCGCGGATTGCGCGCGGCCGGGGCATATCGCGTCGATCAGACCCGTCTGTGACCGGGACAACGCCCCGATGCCACGAGGCCGAATGAACCCATCCTCCGCCAGATGCATCTGCACCGCATCCGGCGCCAGGGCCGCACAGGCCCCGCATCCTGTGCAAAGCTCGGCGGCGACCGTTTTGTCGATAATACTCGGGTGGAGACCCATTACTGGTTCCTAAGCGCTGTTTACCCATCGTTAAGGCCGAACTGGTTAAGCCTTGGTAAATGACGATGATATCCACCCTCAGCCCCGCAATGGCCCGAGCGCACCCTCTCGCCGTGTTGCTCTCTGGCAACGCGGGTGTGGCGGTGCTGACACTGGCCCGCAACATCATCGCAGCCCATATCATCGGCGCAGAGCAGTTCGGCATCGCTGCCAGTTTTGCCATTGTCGTCTCTGCCGTCGAAATGGCCACCACGCTTGGCGCGCAGCAGCTTATCGTGCGGGAACAGGACGGCGACAGCACCGCCCTGCAAGGCTGGCTCCATACCGTGCAGCTGTGCCGCGGGCTGTTGGGCGGCGTGGTCGTTTTTCTCTGCGCAAAGCCGGTCGCGGCTTTTCTGCAGGTCCCTCAAGCCGATTGGGCGTTTCAGCTTTTGGCCGTTATCCCGGTCATGACAGGTCTGGTGCATCTCGACCCGTGGCGGTTCCAGCGCTTTGGCCGGTTCGGCCCGTCAATTTGCGTGCAACTGGCCCCGGCGGCCTTCGCGCTTGTGATGATCTGGCCCTTGCAACGCGAACTCCCGGATTTTCGGCTGCTTCTGATGATGTCGATCATACATGCCGCAGGCGTGCTGGTGATGTCGCATCTCTTTGCAGAGCGGCGCTTCAGCCTCACCCTGACCCGCGCCTATCTTGCCCGGACCCTGTCATTCGGGATGCCTCTGGCGCTGAACGGCGTCCTGCTGCTGGCCACCTTCCACGGGGAAAAGCTGCTGGTGGGCCATGTGATGGGGCCAGCCAATCTGGCGATTCTGGCAATGGGCTTCACGCTGACCCTGACCCCTGCGCTGATCATGGGCCGCAGCCTGCAGGCCTATTTCCTACCGCTGCTCGCCAGCTCCGAGGCCCATTCCGGGCTTGCCCGTATTCAGGCGAAACAGACACTGATCCTATGCTGTTGCGCCGGGCTGATGCTGGGCGTGCTGCTTGTCCCTTTTGGGCGTTACGTGGCCAC
>CALFWN010000029.1 GCA_937928335.1 uncultured Litoreibacter sp.
CTGCACCTGTCTCGCCTCGACCAGACCATCGAGCGGATACTGGCCAGCAACTCCAACTTTTTTGAACGAAGCTAGCCCCAACGCCTTTGTTGGGCTGGCTGACAAAGGGTCCATTTTGCAAGCACTGGCCGGTAAATGACCCCTCCTCCAGAGCCTTCAACACCCGACACAGCCTCAGTCGCGGCCCCAGATACGACCCCCGGCGCGAGGCAGGTATTTGCCCTCGCCTGGCCCATGACGATCAAGGCGATCTTTCTGCATGGCACAATCGTCATTGACGGCTGGCTGGTGTCGTCGCTGGGCGAGGTGTCGCTGGCGGCGATGGGGCTGGCGGCGGCCATTGGCGGGATCACTCTGGGGGTTATCTTCGCGTTTTCACATGCGATGCAGATCCGGACGGCGCAGGCATCGGGCACGGACGATCCGGTCTATCTGAAATCTACGCTTGTCTGCGGGCTGGTGATTAGCCTGTCCATCGGCCTTCTTGGCATCGCCGCCATGTACGCAGCCGCCCCGGCGTTGATCCTGGCGCTGGCGTCAGGCCCCGAGGTGGCGGCGCAATCCTGGGCCTATCTGTCGGTCTTTACGCTGGTCATCTTGTGCGAATCCGTCGGCCAATGCCTGTCGAGCTATTTCAACGGGCGCGGCCGGACCCGCATCCCGCTTTATGGCTATTGCCTGTCCGTGCCGGTCAATATCGGGGCGAGCGTTATGCTTATCCACGGGCTTTGGGGGCTGCCCGCCTTCGGCGTGGCGGGGGCCGCAATGGGAAGCGCCCTGGGCGTCGGCGTGCAGGTCGCGTTCTTTGCCCTCCGGCTCTGGCAGCTTGACCGACCTCTGGCAAAGGTCGCGGGCTGGCGGCAGCAGAGCTTTCCCCAAACCCTCCGCCGGCATCTGGGTTTTGCCCTGCCGATTGCCACCACATTTATCAGCGCAACGCTGGCCACCCATGTCTGCACCTTGATCTACGCGCGCATGGCGCTGAATGATTTTGCCGCGATGACGCTGATCGCGCCGTGGAACATGGTGGCCGGGCAGATTGCCATGCAATGGACCCAGGCGACCGGCATCATTGTGGCGCAGCTGCTTGGCCAACGCGCCTCTGCGCCGGTGCTGGAGCGGTTTTTGTCAGCAGCCTGGCGCGGCGCATTCGCAGCGGCCGGCGTCGTGGCCGCGGTCTTCGTGGCGCTCGCCCTGTCGGTCGATCTGCTCTATGCCAACCTGACGGCGGAGACACGCGCCACCCTGTTCTCCTTCCTGCCGCTTCTGCTGCTGATCACCCTGCCCCGCGCCACAAACGCGATCTGCGGCAATACGCTGAGGGCAAGCGGTGATACGATCTATGTGATGAAACTGTTTCTCTGGTCGCAATGGCTGTTCCGCGTCCCGGCCACGGTGCTGGCAGTGGTCGTGTTCGAGTTGCCAGCATTCTGGGTTCTGTCGATTATTCTGGTTGAGGAAATCCTCAAATTCTGGCCCTTCCACAGCCGCTTGTGGAAGGGGAATTGGAAACGTGCCGATGTCAGCGGGTAGGAGCAAGAGATGAAAATCACCGATGCGAAGGTCTTTGTGGGCGGGCCGGGAAAGAACTACGTCACCCTGAAAATTATGACCGATCAGGGGGTGTTCGGGCTGGGTGACGCCACGCTGAACAACCGCGAAACGCTGCCTGCCAAATACCTGACCGACTATCTGATCCCGAACCTGATCGGCCTCGACCCCCGCAAGAGCGAGGACATCTGGCAGGTCTTCTATCGTGGCGCGTATTTCCGGCGCGGCCCCGTTGCGATGGCCGCAATCGGGGCCGTTGATATGGCGCTTTGGGACATCAAGGCCAGGCTTGCCAACATGCCTCTCTATCAGCTGCTCGGCGGCAAAAGCCGGGACGGGGCGCTGGTCTATGCTCATGCGGCGGGGGCGGATCTGGAAGACCTGATCGGCTCTGTCGCGGCCTGTGTCGCTCAGGGCTACAAGGCGGTGCGGGTGCAATGCGGCGTGCCGGGGATGCCCACGGCCAGCTATGCGACCCCCGACACCAAAGGCGGCACGGCCCCTTTCATCACGGATTTCAGCGGCATAAGGCCCAAAACCGAGATCTGGGACACGGAGCGCTATATGCGCTTCATGCCGGGCGCGCTGGCCGAGATACGGGACCGTTTCGGGCCGGAGTTGAAAATCCTCCATGACGTCCACCACCGCCTGTTGCCACGCGAGGCCGCGGCCTTCGCCAGGGAGGTCGAGCCGGTCGGCCTGTTCTGGCTGGAAGACCCGACCCCGGCCGAAGATCAGGACGCGCTCAAGCTGATCCGCCAGCATTCGACCACGCCGATTGCGATTGGTGAAGTGTTCAACTCGATCTGGGAGTGCAACAAACTGATCGAACATGAGCTGATCGACTTCATTCGTGTGGCCGTCACCTATGCGGGCGGGATCACCCATGTTCGCCGGATTGTTGAGCTGGCCGCACTCCATCATGTGCGCACGGGCTTTCACGGCGCGCCCAGCCACTCCCCCATTTCGATGGCGGCGCAGGCGCATCTGAACATCTGGGCACCGAATTTCGGCATTCAGGAATATCTGGTGCTGGGCACCCCCGAATGCGACGCGCTGTTTCCGTCAGACCATTATGTGGCAAAGGGAATGCAATATGTCAGCGACACCCCCGGTCTGGGCGTCGCATTCGACGAGGCGGAAGCCGGGCGATACGAATACCAACCCGGAAGCCACCCCATCGTGCGGCTGGAAGACGGGACATTGTGGAATTACTGAGAAAATCTGCGTCCCGAAGGACCTGCGATCCGAGGCTAGCCCCGATAGAAGGGGTTCTTGGTCAATCTTCTGGGGGCGAAATCTTGGCGGAGCGGTTGATCGCTAATCCGGGCAGGTGACTCGACTGGACCTGCGTTCGGTGCCACGCCGCGTGGTGACGTAGCAATTGGGGTCGGCAGCAGGCTTTTGAACCTTTGGCGCAGGGAGATCTTCAATGCTCAACCGTCTGTCGAGATCGGCGCGCACGATATCCTCCGCGTAAAAACTACTGGCGACCACGGTAATC
>CALFWN010000030.1 GCA_937928335.1 uncultured Litoreibacter sp.
ATTTTGAATCTGCCATGTCTACCATTCCATCACTCGGGCGACGGTTTTCTTTTACCTATTGAGGGGGGGCATACAACCCCTTGGATGCTGCAAAACCGCGCGCGTGGATTTTTCTGGTGATGGCCTCGCGGGATCGGGCAACGCGGTTGCGATTGTCTGCCGCTCGGTTTCACGGTGTTTCCAATATCAAAACAATCGACGCTGCAAGGCGCAGTTGAAGCCGATGCGGGACGGAATAGGGGAATCACATGGCGGTTTTGCTTACCTGCTGATGCACCCCAACCAGAGGATTTGCAGTGGTTTGGTCAACAATCGTTTCTTTTCCACCAGATTGTCCCGTCCAGGCAAATTCGGTCTGAAATTTTTTTGCAGGCTGTATCTTGCCGATGATCCGGGGGCGGCTGTTTTTTCCCCGTGGCGCTTTGAAGACCGGTTTCGAAAGCGAAAGAACGGTCAAATTAGAAAACAATCGCGATAAAATCGAATAAAATTTGAGATTTAGCAGGGCTGCGCCGTAAACAATCGCGGCAGGCGGAGTGTTGCGCGACATTGCCAGATCTGGTCCTCCGCTCTGCCCTTGGGTTGCCTAAGCAGTCTGGTCACAGGCCCCAATTGCGGCATTTTTCGGTCAGGCGGACACCTTTCGGCCATTTTTCGCTTTGTTTGGCACACGCCATTCGGTAGCCAAGTCATACACCTGTTGGAGGTGAAAATTGAGGCCACGGGGGCGGCCGCACAAAGACGCATCTGAGGGGATGTGAGACGGGTTTGTGCGAATATCTGTATCTGGTTCTGGCTTTGCCAGCGTAATTTGACGGAACAGATTGCCACATTATGACCGAGGTTTCGGTCCCCCACCTCACATTACGGACGCGCATTTGAGCGACCGCTGAAATGGCTCCAAGGACGGCTCCTGAGGTCGTCAAACAAGTGAGGACGGTTTTTGATGTCTAGTGTTTTAGTGAGTGTCGTGTTGGATGGCCTTTTATATGGGGCCTTGTTGGCGTCCGGGCTGACCTGTTTGGCTATGTATCGTAACGAGTTGACTTCCGCCGCAACTGCACCGGCTGCCGGGGCGCGTGAGGCGGGTCGCAAGTAGGGCAAATGACTGCAATTACCAATATCAACATGATCTATCTCGGGACATTCGCCAGCACGGATGTCAACGAGCGGAATTTCAACGCCGAGCGTGCCGACCTGTTGTCTGGGCAAAGCGTTGACGCGTCGCAATTGCAGATCCTCGCGGTCACGACCCGCGATGCCCGTGTTGACGGTGCTATTTCCGATGATGATCGGTTTGGCACCTCTGACCGGTTCAGCTATCAGCTGAATGGCCAGCAGGTGACCGCCACCAGTGATGCGACGATGAGTTTTGATGCCCGCATCTCGCTCAGCGACGGGTCGGTGCGCGAGGTCGAAGTGCTGGTGGTGCAGGCCACAAACGGGGATGTGTTTGTCTCTGACCTGCTCAATGGTGGCACGCTGGACAATCTGGAGATTTCCGGGATTGAGCTGGTCACCCCCACAGGGACAAATTTCAGCGGCTGGTTCTCGGATCAAAGCGTCGATGGATCAAGCATTGTGCCGGTGGCAACCGGCGACGGTATCGTGGAAGGCAGCAATGCCGATGATATTATTGATGCGGGCTTTCTGGGTGACCCTGAAGGCGATCTGATTGATGCCAACGATCAAATCCTGCCCGGCGAAGGTATGGATGATGATATCGTCGAGGCGCTGGGGGGCGATGATATTATCCGCTCTGGCGCGGGCAATGACGAGGTTTTTGCAGGATCAGGAGATGATGACGTCGATGGCGGTGCCGGGGATGATATCATTTACGGGGACAGCAATTTCGAAGGCGGTGCGCGCGAAAGTCTGAACTGGTCGGAAAATGCCGGCCAGATCGGTGCGGGCTTTACCCAGAATACCGGCTCTGTCGATGTCTCCTTCGAGACGCTCGGACAAGATGCGGGCGTGGCGACGGAATTCGAGGGCGACCGCCAGAACGTGGCCGATATTGATGCGGGCAGCGAGGAGGTCAACGCCACCAGCTCGCTTTATTCGGTCACCAATGGCAATGCCAATGATGCCTCATATGCGATTGGTTTTTCGCAAGGTGTCGAAGACGTCTCTTTTCGGATCAACGATATTGACGGCGACGGTGTGGTCACCATCCGCGCCTTTGACCCGGCCGGTAACCCGATCGAGGTGAGCCTGGTCGCAGGCAACGCAATCGTGCTGAGCGACGAGGACGGCGTGGTGGGGGATGACACCGCTGACAGCCAGGGCGGCTATGCGCCCGATACATCGGCGCAATATTCCTTGCTGGTCTCCATCGCGGGGCCGGTCGGACGTATCGAGCTGCTGCACAGCCAGGACGGGCCGAACAACAGCGGCATCAATGTCACGGACATCTTCTTCACCGCACCGGGCGGGCTTGATACGGGCGCCGACGGCGATGACCGGCTGGCGGGCGGTGCGGGCGATGATCTGATCTTTGGCGAGGGTGGCGACGATATCCTGATCGGCAGGCAGGGCGCAGACACCCAAAGGGGTGGCGCAGATGCGGACACGTTCATCGTGTCTTCTGCCGAGGATGGAAATGGAGATATCATCGACGGCGGCTCTGCCGGGGATGACAATGACACGCTGGACCTGACCGGCAGCGGAGCCTTCCGCATTGTGAACCAAGTGACCGACGCAGATGGCAATTCGACCTCAGGGACGGTCGAATTTCTGGATGCAGATACACGTGACGTCATCAGTACCCTCGACTACTCGGAGATAGAAAACATCGTGCCCTGCTTTACCCCTGGAACATCCATCGCCACCCCCCGCGGAGAAATGCTGGTCGAAGACCTGCAGGTTGGGGACAAGGTCATCACCCGCGACAACGGTATCCAAGAGATCAGATGGATTGGCGCGAAACGCATGGAGGGCCGCAGCTTGCAGGCCAACCCGCATCTGCAGCCGGTTCTGATCCAGCGCGGCGCCCTGGGCCACGGCCTGCCGGAGCGCGACATGCTGGTCAGCCCGAACCACCGGATGCTGGTCAACACAGACCGCGTGGCGCTGTATTTCGAGGAAAACGAGGTGCTGGTCTCGGCCAAGCATCTGGTGAACCCGACCGAGGGGGTGCAGACCATCAACTCGATGGGCACGACCTATATTCACTTCATGTTCGAAAACCATGAAGTCGTGCTGTCCAACGGCGCGTGGACTGAAAGCTTCCAGCCCGGCGATTACTCTCTCAAGGGGATCGGCAACGCGCAACGCAACGAGATTTTTGAACTGTTCCCGGAGCTTCAGGGCAAGAAAGGCCGCGAGGCCTATGCCTCGGCCCGCCTGACGCTGAAAAAGCGCGAAGCGCGGATGTTGTTTCGCTGATGCAGCTCTGATCCGGGCGCGCCGGGGTGTTGGGCCGCCCAACTGTAGCGAGTAGGAGCCGTCCCTTTTGGGGCGGCTTTTTTTACGTCTGGCAGGTGTGCCATTCGGCCCATGCCTCGGGCGTGTCCAGATCAAATATTGCGCGCTCGCCTTTGAGTTGCAGGTGCCGGACCGCGGTGCCTGCAGCTTTTATGACAGTGCGCCCTGAGGCGTCGCCCTCGAGGCGGAGCAGGTCCTTGAAATAGGCGCGGGGGAAGATCACCGGGCTGCCCGGTATCTGCGCGGAAGTGGCGCGCAGGATGGCGTCGGGGGCGTCTGTGAATGCAGTGCACAACGCGTCAATATCCGAGGCCTCGATATCGGGCAT
>CALFWN010000031.1 GCA_937928335.1 uncultured Litoreibacter sp.
AACGAGCGAAGAAAGACCCGAGGCGAGAAACCACGGGTTCGGATTCGCGTCGTGCTCCCAAGGCCTGGTGATCGCGCAAGGGGACACTGCAGGCCCAAAGAGCGGAGGACTGGTGTTCTCTGTACGGGACATATCAGACCCACACATGTCCAACGAGGTTACCGACGGCTTGGCACCGTTGTTTTTCGCCATTTTTCGGGCGCAGTTAGAGCGGATTCTCTCGATTTTCTGCCAACGAGCGAAGAAAGACCAGAGGCGAGAAACCACGGGTTCGGATTCGCGTCGTGCTCCCGAGGCCTGGTGTTCCCGGACGGGGACCTTGCAGGCCAAAAATTCAAACACGGCTTTTGACCCTTTTCTCGCATACTCCATAGACAAAGTGATGTTATTCTGGCAGCCCCCATCCTATTTTCCACCGTGGTCCCCTTTGTCGTTTGCCGTGGACGACGTGCCATATTCTTGCGCCGAGCAGTACATGATGGCCGAAAAAAACAGGTTTTTCAAGACCATCGAGCAGTGGGGTTCATCATGTCGTTTCCTAGTCTAAGCACACGCAAACGCATCGGTCGAGGCGTGCGCAACATTGACTCCGGTGTTGGGGACAGGGAGACGAAAAACGCCGTGTTATCTGGCCCCTACGCCAAATTCACGGAGAATCCAGATATATAAAAAAACATTTAGAGCTATGACAACAAGTCTCTGGCTGAATCCAGCCCTCTGGACCCAGTGTGGGGCATTGGTCTCCGGGAGGATGGTCCCAGGGCCAACAACCCATGCCAGGGGAGAGGAAAAACTTGCTTGGTGAGGCACTTTCTGCCGTTCGCGAAGCTATTCGCGACAATGAAACAGGTTCGGCGCACCCGGCCTCCCCTAGTCGGTTCCGCACCTGCACCGTGAATGCAAGAACCAAGAAATATCGCCCGCGCCGAAACCGGGCTGTTAACAGCGGCCAGCGCTCGCAAAACATCCCCTTTAACGTTTCGAGGCAATCGCCACGATGCGGTCCACGCCGGAGGGTTTGGTGGCCTCTGCCTGCGGTGTCGGGTGGCCACCGATTTTCAGCGCGGGCTTGCCCCCGGCGCCCAGATCGGGCGGAGGAGTTGCGGGTTTGGCGGCAGGTTTGGCGGCGGGTCCATGCGCGGTCAAAACGGCAGAGACCGTTTCGACGCCGTCCAGCCGGCTGACGATGGCTTGTGCCGCGTCGCGGACGCCGGTGAATTTGGGAGCCTGCTCGGCAGTGACCTCGATGACGAATTTCACTGTGCCGCCATCAACAGACAAGGCCCGGATCATGTCGCGTGAGACAAGATTTCCGCCGTCAGGCAGGCCCAAACTGCTCAGGGCGGCCAATATCTGCTCACGTGTCGGGGTCATGGGGGGGCACCTTTCGGGTTTTTCTCTTTGCTTAATTGGAGACCATATCGCCCGAGAACAACCCCGCATCGCCCTTTGGTTCGGCCGATACCGGCGATTTGGCGCGCAACACCAAGATATATGCGCCGACCCGGTTCCCAAAACGCCTCAAATAAGGGCGATCCGGCGACAACTTGCCGTTAGGTTAATCATAGAAAACAACATGTTAAGCCATGCAATTGCTGCATGGCAGCATTGATCAATGAGCTATTGCGGCATTGCAGCATCTTCCTACATATTGGTCACAACAAGACGAAAGCACCGCGGATCACCGGCACAATGTCGAACCGCATAACCGAAACAAAGGATATTCACATGGCTTATATCTCCGCAGTCAACACAGGCATCGCTGACCGTGTCCGCGCAGTTATCGCTGATGTACTCGATCGCGCGACCCGCAGGAAACTGTATCGCACCACGATGGAAGAGCTCAACAACCTGTCGGGCCGTGAGCTTGCCGATCTGGGCATTCACCGCAGCGAAATCAAACGTCTGGCCTATGAGGCGGCGTATCTGAACTAAGAGATTTGCGCCCGGTCCGATTTCCTCCCGATTGATGGCCCGGCGCAATATTGCGGCACGCTCGCCCTCCTCCCTGAGCATGTCGCACCCTACGGTCCAGTCCTCCTCCTCCCTTTGGACGGGCCGTAATGTTAAGGAACGGTGGCACCTCCTCCCGGTGTCACCGTTTTTTTATGTCTGGCGTTCCATGTATGGCGGGGCAGCTTCAGGCGCGTTCATCCTTGGGCGAGCCGATCACGATATAGCTGGTGATCGCGCTGACCTGCGGCAGAACGCCCAGAATCTCCGTGTGGAAATGCTTGTAGCTGGGCAGATCGGCGCATTCGATACGCAGCAGATATTCAACGGTTCCGGTGACATTATGGCACTCGCGCACCTCGCGGGCCTGACCGATAGAGCGTTCAAACGCCTCCTGGCTGGCCTTGGAATGATCCGACAGCCCGACCGCGATATAGGCCACGAACCCTGCGCCCATCTGGTCGCGGTCCAGCACCGCGCGATAGCCTTTGATCACGCCGCGCCGCTCAAGCTCCTGCACCCGTCTGAGACAGGCAGAGGGCGACAGCCCGACCCGTTCTGACAGGTCCAGATTGCTGAGCCGCCCGTCGCGGGACAGCTCTTGCAATATTTTCTCGTTTATCTGATCCATTTCGCCGCCAAGTTGCAATATTTCCGGTATCGCGCGCAAGAACACAATTTATGGGCGAGAATGGCGGCGTAAGGTTGCGTCTATGAATACCGAGATTCTCATAGGCCTGACCGGCTTCGCCTTCGTCTCCTCGATCACACCGGGCCCCAACAACCTGATGCTGATGGCGTCGGGCGCGAATTTCGGGTTCTGGCGCTCGATCCCGCATATGCTGGGCATCTCGCTGGGCTTTGTTGTGATGGTGTTTCTGGTGGGGCTCGGGCTGGCGCAGGTGTTCGAGACCTACCCGGTGCTGCACGATATCCTGAAAGGGGTGAGCGTGGTCTATATGTGCTGGCTGGCGTGGAAAATCGCCAATGCCGCCCCCCCCAAACCGGGGGAGGCCGCAGGCACCCCGATGACATTCCTGCAAGCGGCGGCCTTTCAATGGGTGAACCCCAAAGCCTGGGCAATGGCGCTGACGGCGGTGACGGTCTACAGCCTTGGCAGCTCTGCCTGGGCGGCGGCCGGGGTGGCGCTGGTTTTTGGCGCGGTCAACAGCCCGTCGGTCAGCCTGTGGACGATCATGGGTCAGCAAATGCGCCGGGTGCTGACCAACCCCGCCCGGCTGCGCGCCTTCAACTGGCTGATGGCTGCGCTGTTGATTGCCTCCCTCTACCCGGTGCTTTTGGGCTGAGCCCGGATATGGTCGATGGCATATGTGTCCTGGCGGCGGAACGCGATCAGCAGCAGGCAGGCGGCAAAGGTGATGATGGTGGGGTAGAAGACGTGGCTGTTGAACACGATCCGGTCCACGCCTGAGATATACCAGCGATAGGGGTCGATGATCGCCCACCACACGCTGGCTGCCGTAAAGCCGTGGATCAGCGCCTGCAATGGCAAGACCACGCGCCGCCACAGCCCGATCACGCAGCACAGACCAATGGCCAGTTGCACACCGCCAGCCGCATAGCCCAGAGCCGCCGTGGCCCCGTCCCCCGGATCGGCCATGTCGCTCAAGGCCGATGGCGCAGAGCCGTTGACGATCCGCCGCAACCCGATCCAGACCAGCAGGAACCCTGTGGCCACCCGTAAAAACAGCAGGCTAAGTCTTTGAATTTTCGTATGTCTTTGCATCAGAACGGCACATCCCCTGCGCTATCGGCGGCCACCAGAATGCAGCGTTACATACTGACAACGGATATAGCCGTTCAAGAGACCGACCGCTTTATATCGCATAGTGAAAAGCAACGCTTTTTTGGTAACAACAGAACCGTAACTAGTAAACGAAAGAGTACTTTCTTTCCAGGCTGACGAAGGATAAAAGCATCGCTTTTTTGATAGTGATAGTATTTTTAGCCGTTCGACAGATCGATCGTTTTATCTGTCTGTGTTGCCAGAAGAGCCGCAGAGCGGCGCCACCTTGGTAACATGATGTATCTGATTATCTCAAGAGCTGCAGAGCA
>CALFWN010000032.1 GCA_937928335.1 uncultured Litoreibacter sp.
GCGCTGGAGGCCCGCACCGAGCGTATCCGCGCCAAGGTGATCGAGAAAAGCCGCCGCTGCGCGGAGCTGGCCGCCGACGCGCTGGAGCGCACGATTGTTCTCAATGGCGACGGGCTGAATGCGGAGCTGCTGCATGAGGCCAATATCGCGCGCGCCGACGCGGTGCTGGCGGTGACCGATGACGACAAGACCAACCTTCTGGCCGCGGTCCGCGCCAAGGCCGAGGGCTGCCCGATGGCGATCTGCCTGATCAATGACCCCACGCTGATCCCGCTGATGGAGCCGCTGGGCATTGACGCCTATATCAACCCGCGCGCGACCACCGTGTCCTCGATCCTGCGCCATGTGCGCCACGGCCGGGTGCGCCAGATCTATTCCATCGGCGACGCCGAGGCGGAGGTGATCGAGGCGCAGGTGATGTCGACCTCGCCCATCACAGGCCAGAAGATCAGCGACATATCCTTCCCCGAAGGCGTGCTGGTGGGCGCGGTCCAGAAGGGCGATGAGGTGATCCGGCCCACAGGCGACACCCGCGTCGAGGAGGGCGATGTGATCGTGATTTTCGCGCTTGCGCAAGACGTCCCAGAGGTGGAGCGGCTGTTGCAGGTCTCCATCACGTTTTTCTAGATGGCGGGGCCCGTTCCCATGCCCGGCGTCTGAGCCATGAGCCTGTTGCGCAACCTGCCGCTATTCGTGCTGATGATGGGCGTGGCCAGTGCGTTGATGCTGATCCCCGCCATCCACGCCCTGTCGCTGGATCTGCACCGCACAGCACAGCCGTTTTTCTACAGCGCGATCCTGTTTGGCATTTTGACCGCCCTGATCGGGCTGGCCACCTATAACAAGCCCAAGGGCAATGTCGCGCGGGGCCATTTGCTGACGCTGATTGCGGCCTTTGCCGCATTGCCGGTGATGCTGGCCGTGCCGATGCGCGAGGCGATAGACAATATCAGCTTCTTTGACGTGTATTTCGAGATGGTATCCTCGCTGACCACCACCGGCGCGTCGGTGATCGAGCCGCCCTCGCGGGTGGTCTCGCCCATCCATCTGTGGCGCGTCCTTGTGGGCTGGATGGGAGGCTACCTGATCCTGCTGGCCGCCATCGCGGTTCTCGCACCTTTGAACCTGGGCGGCTACGAGGTGCTGCGGCCCGTGTCGCGCTCCTCCAGCGCGGATAAGCTGATGGGCTCGGGCGACCCGACAGAGCGCATCATCCGCTTCAGCCGCCAGCTGTTCCCGGTCTATCTGGGCGCCACCGCCGCTTTGTGGATCTTGCTCGTTATTTCGGGGGCGACGCCGTTCCTGTCGCTCTGTCTGGCCATGTCGACGCTGGCCACCAGCGGCATCACGCCCTCGGGCGGGCTGAACCCCTGGCAGGTGGGCATCTGGTCGGAGGTGCTGATTTTCGGCTTCCTGTTTCTGGCCATCTCGCGGCAGGTCTTCAGCAACGAGGCGGGGCTGCCCTTTCTTGTGCGGCTGCGCGAGGACCGCGAGGTGCGCATGACGGTGATGATCGTCTCGCTGTTGCCGCTGGCGCTGTTTCTGCGCCATTGGGTGGGCGCGTTTGACTATGAGGGGCAGGGCGACATGATGGCGCTGGTCCGCGCCTTCTGGGGCGGGCTGTTCACCGTGATGTCCTTTCTGACCACCACCGGCTTTGCCAGCCATGACTGGGAGGCCGCCCGCGCCTGGTCGGGCCTGCCCACGCCGGGGCTGGTGCTGGCGGGGCTGGCCATTGTGGGCGGCGGGGCTGCCACCACGGCAGGCGGGGTGCGGCTGCTCAGGGTCTATGCGCTTTACAAACACGGCACGCGGGAGATGGGGCGGCTGGTCCATCCCAGCTCTATCGGGACGGCGGGGGCTTTGGGGCGTCAGGTGCGCCGCGAAGGCGCGTTCATCGCGTGGATTTTTTTCATGCTCTTTGCCATTTCCATCGCCGCCGTGATCCTTGCGCTGACCGCGACGGGGCTGGAGTTTGAGGCCGCGACCTCATTTGCGATATCGGCCCTGTCCACCACCGGGCCTTTGGCCGATATCTCGCTCAGGGCCGAGGATGCGGTGACCTATGCCACGCTGTCGGATGCGGCAAAGGGCATTTTGATCGCAGCAATGGTGGTCGGGCGGCTGGAAACCCTGGCGATTATCGCGCTGTTCAACCCCGACTTCTGGCGCTCCTGAGCAACGGTTTTCCACCGATCCGGCCCGGCTTGAAAATCGGGGCTGGTAGTTTCCGGCCAGCCGTTTCATAATTTGTAAAGAACTCGGGCAGTTGCGCACCTGTTGACGCGTGGCCTGACCAGCAAATAAGAACCGACCAAAAGGCACAAGACAATGGCCGCTGACAAGCAAAACCTGCAAGACGTCTTCCTCAACCATGTCCGCAAAGAGAAGATCCCGGTGACAATCTTTTTGATCAACGGGGTGAAGCTGCAAGGCGTGATCACCTGGTTTGACAATTTCTGCGTGCTTTTGCGCCGGGACGGGCAGTCGCAGCTGGTGTTCAAGGGCGCCATCTCGACCATCATGCCCTCCGCGCCGATCAGCCTTTATGAAGGCGACGAATAATTCTCGAAGTTGAAGAGCGCAGCACCACCCGCGCCTGGGTGCTGCATCCCGACCTGAAATCAAAAGACACGATCACAGCCCGCGCGCCCGAAGAGGCGCTGGCCGAGGCTGTGGCTTTGGGCGTGGCCCTGCCGGGGCTTGACGTGGTGGGCCATGAGGTT
>CALFWN010000033.1 GCA_937928335.1 uncultured Litoreibacter sp.
ATCGCGGCTATGCGCATGCGGGGGCGGGGGTGTTGTTTGTCCCCTCCGCCTTTACCGTGCCGACGGGGCAGGCACATTGGCATGTGCTGCTGCGCGCCCGCGCGATTGAAAACGGGGCCTTTGTGGTCGCTTCCGCGCAGGTGGGCCAGCATGATGACGGGCGCAAAACCTATGGCCATTCGCTGGTGGTTGATCCGTGGGGCAAGGTGATCTGCGACATGGGCGCAGACGCGCCGGGGCTGGAGGTGGTTGATCTTGACCTGACCCAGATTACCCGCACCCGCCGCCAGATCCCCGCGCTGCGCCATGACCGGCCCTATACCAGCTAGGGTTTGCGCGGCTTGGCCCGCACCGTGGGTTCCGCCTGCGTCGGGTCCTCGGGCCAGGGGTGTTTGGGATATCGCCCGCGCATATCCTTGCGCACATCGCTGTAGGAATTGGCCCAGAACCCCGGCAAATCCTGCGTCACCTGCACAGGCTTCTGGCCCGGCGACAAGAGCGTGATTTTCAGCGGTATGCGATCCGGCCCCACGGTGGGATGCGTGGTGCAGCCAAACATCTCCTGCAGCCGTACCGCGATGCCCGGCACGTCCTGCGCATAATCCACCGCCGCCTTGCGCCCCAGCGGGGTGGTGATCGAGGGCGGCACCAGTTGGTCCAATTGCTGCTGCACATCCCAGTCGAGGCTGTTTCTCAGGGCCTGCGCGACGTCAACGGATTTCAGCTCCGCCGCTGTCTTGAGGCCCCTCAGGTAAGGCGCAAGCCAATGCTCCAGACTGTCCAGCAGCCCCGCGTCGGACCAGTCAACACGCTTTCCCAGATATTGCCCCCGCGCCCTGAGCAGCAAGGCAGGTTTCGACCAGCTCAACGCCCCCAGCCCGAGGTCGCGCAGCCCCTCCAGCAGCGCGCGCGTCACGGCTTCCGGGTCCGGCTCCGGCAATAATCGGTCCTCCAGCACCAGTGCGCCGAACCGTTCCTGCCTGCGGGTCAGCACACGGGCCTCGCGCCGCGACCAGGCGCAGAGATCGTGCCACGCGATCTGCTCGCCAAACAGCCCGCGCAGCTCCGCCTCGCTCAACACCGCCGCCGCCCGCACCCGTGCCTCCCGCGCGTCCCCGTCCAGATCGGCCACCGCCAAAAGCCGCTGCCCGGCCAGCGGGTCCTCCCCCGGCAATACGGCACCTTTGCCGCCCGAGAGATGGAACCGCGCGGCCCCGCCCTTGCGCCGCAGCGCCACCCGGTCGGGATAGGCCAGCGCCACCATCTCGCCCGGGCTGCGTGCAGGCCCTTTGGCGAAACGCGCAAGCCGCGTCGCCTCCGCCTTGACGTCCCGGGGCAGGGGCGCCCGCATCCGCACGCCCAGATCGCTGCTTTGCGCGGGTCCGGGCCGTGCCGCGAGCAGAGCTGCCAATTGCGCCGCTCCCGCGCCGCAGCGGCTCAGCATATGGCCCAGCCTTGGATGCAGCGGCAGCCGGGCCAGCGCCCGGCCATGCGGGGTGATCCGCCTGTCCCCGTCCAAAGCTCCCAACATGCGCAACACCTCCCGCGCATTGGCCAGCGCGCCTTCCGGCGGCTGGGTCAGCAGCGCCAAATCCGCAGGCTCCGCGCCCCAGGCCGCCAAATCCAGCGCCAGCCCGGCCAAATCCGCTGTTTCGATCTCGGGTGGGGCAAAGGCGGACATCGCGCCTTCCTCCGCGCGGGTCCACAGCCGGTAGCAGATCCCTTCGGCCACGCGCCCGGCGCGGCCCCGGCGCTGGGTGGCCTCCGCCCGTGAGGCGCGTTCCGTCACCAGCCGCGACATGCCCGAGCCGGGGTCATAGCGCGCCCGTCGTGCCAGTCCGGCATCGATCACAACCCGCACATCCTCGATGGTCAGGGAGGTCTCCGCAATCGCTGTCGCCAGCACGATCTTGCGCCGCCCCTCGGGCGCAGGCGCAATGGCGGCGCGTTGATCGGCATAGGGCATCGCGCCGTAAAGCGGCCTGACATCCACATCGCTCGGGGGCCGTAACGCATTGGCCACGCGTCTGATTTCACCCGCGCCGGGCAGAAAGGCCAGGATGCTGCCAGAGCTCTCCCCCAGGGCCTTTGTGATCAGCGCCGCCATATCTGCCTCAAGCCGCGCGCGTGGGGCGCGCGGGCGCTCCAGCCAGCGGGTCTCCACCTCAAAACTGTGCCCCTGCGAGGTAATAACCGGCGCGCCCTCCAGCAGCTCTGCCACGGGGCCTGCATCCAGCGTGGCCGACATCACCAGCAGCTTCAGATCATCGCGCAAGGCGCCGCGCGCCTCCCATACCAGCGCCAGCCCCAGATCGCCATTCAGCGAGCGTTCATGAAACTCGTCAAACACCACGCAGCCCACGCCGGGCAGTTCGGCATCCGCCTGCACCATCCGCGTCAGCACGCCTTCGGTGACCACCTCGATCCGCGTCGCCTCCGAGACCTTGCTCTCGCCCCGGATGCGGTAGCCCACGCTCCGCCCCACAGGCTCGCCCAGCAGTGCCGCCATCCGCTCGGCGGCGGCCCGTGCAGCCAGACGGCGCGGCTCCAGCAGGATCAACCGGCCCTGAAACACCCCCGCCTCCAGCAAGGCCAGCGGCACGCGTGTCGTCTTGCCCGCCCCGGGCGGGGCCTGCAACACACAGACCCCGGCCCCGCGCATCTGCGCGACCAGCCGGGGCAGCACCTCTTCAATAGGCAGATCATTCATCCCGCAAGCGCTATCAAACACGCGGGCCAACGTCACCTTTCGATGTTCAGAAATATCCTCGCCGAAGGCATGAAATCCTACCGGCGGGTCAGCGTGGCATTGCCATAGAGCGTCTGGGTGACCACTTTCTCCACCCGGTAACGCCCCTCTGCGGTTTGCGTGTAGAACAGGTTGAGCGGAAAGCGCGTCTTCTCCGCCATTTCCCGTGCCGAGAACCCTTTCAGCCGGCGGTATTCGCCGTCGCATCTGATCATGTCGCCCTCCGCGCGCGGGTTGGCCAGCCGCACCTGCGAGCGCCGTTTGCCGTCAAACATCTGCACATCCAGCTTGCAGACCTCATCGGCATTCACATCCCGAAACGCGGCATATATCGCGGTCTGCGGGTCCACCGTGCCTGTCTGGCTGGCCGGGTTCAACGTCCCGGTCTCGCCCGTCACCACGCGCGGCACCCCGCCTGCATAGGTCATCACCGTTCTGGACTTGCGCTTGCCGGTATCGGCATTCTCGTCATAGCGGCTGGGCTGGAACCGCGCGCCGCGCACCCGGCCCTGGGCGGCGGCGGTGTATTTCAGCCGGGCCACCAGCCCGACCAGCCCGCCCGATTGCAATATGCCGGTGGTCGAATAGCGGCCTGCCTGCTCCGCGCCCTTCACCGTCAGCGTGCCCGCGTTCAGGCCCCTTATGGACAGGTTGAACACCGCATTGGTGCTGCCATCGGCCCAGACCGGGGCTGCCCAAAGCCCGGCCATTATCGCCAAAACGCTCAAGCTGCGTGTCATCATTCCACCTCGCAAATGCAATTCCTGCTTGCCCCTTTATATTGGGGCTTCCAAAAAGGGGCACCAGCCCCGCGGCGGAGCGCGCGGCGATTTTACAGGCGAAAGACCGCGCAGCAGTGAAACAATTGGATGATTTGGCGAGGGATGTCGCGGCGCAGGACCGCCGGGCGCTGGCGCGCGCCATCACCCTGGTCGAAAGCGCGCGCCCCGATCACCAAGAGCAGGCGCAGGCCTTGCTGCACAGGCTCTCGGGCCACAGGCACGAGGCGCTGCGCATCGGGCTGTCAGGCACGCCGGGCGTCGGCAAATCCACCTTTATCGAGGCGTTCGGGATGCAGCTCACCGGGCGCGGCCTCAAAGTGGCCGTCCTGGCTGTCGATCCCAGCTCCACCCGCTCGGGCGGATCAATTCTCGGTGACAAGACGCGGATGGATAGGCTCTCGCGCCAGCCAAACGCATTTATCCGCCCCTCGCCGTCGCAATTGCATCTGGGCGGGGTGGGGCGCCGCACCCGCGCGGTGGTGGCGCTTTGCGAGGCGGCGGGCTTCGACGTGATCCTGATCGAGACGGTGGGCGTCGGCCAGTCCGAGACGATGGTGGCCGAGATGTCGGATATCTTCGCGCTGCTTCTGGCGCCTGCGGGCGGCGACGAGCTGCAAGGCGTCAAGCGCGGCATCATGGAAAGCGCCGATCTGATTCTGGTCAACAAGGCAGATGGTGATCTCAAACCCGCCGCGATCCGCACCACGGCCGATTATACCGGCGCGCTGCGGCTGCTGCGCAAACGCGCCCAGGACCCAGATGGCTTTCCAAGGGCGCAGCCGGTCTCCGCGCTGCATGACGAGGGCCTCGCGCAGGTCTGGGAGGACATCTCTGCGCTTGCGCAATGGCGCAGGGATCACGGCCATTGGGACAAGACCCGCAACAGGCAGGCCGTGCATTGGTTCGAGCAGGAGGTCCGCGCCGGGCTGCTTGCCCGCCTGAAAGATGACCCCGTGATCCGCGCAAGGATGCAGGCGCTCGCAGCCGAGGTGCAGGACGGCGCATTGACCCCCGATCTGGCCGCCCAAACCCTGCTCAAGGCGCTGCGCTGAGCTTGCCCATCACTGCTTGAGAAATACCCGGCCTTATGTATCAAACGCACCAAGCGTTTACCAAATTGGTTTATGGGGTGACAAATGATTGATCACACCTATCATCGCCTGATGGACCAAAACGGCATTTCAATAGTATTTAATCTTGATCTTTCAGAGCCAGTCGAAATATCGGATTTCGTGTCTGCATTCGCAGGCTTAGGTGGGCAATTTGAGCGCCACATAAAACAAGAACACCCTGACCTAGAAGGTGAAGTTAAGGTGTACGTCAAGGAGGTGCGGAAGGGATCGATTGAAGCCGAGCTAATTCCTCTGGCCTACAACACAATCATCACGGCGATGGATCATCACCAAATCGCGACCAAATTTGTCAAAAACCTTGCGCGGAAAATTGACATCTTTCGCACAAAGGGTGGCAGGTTAGAGGGTGCAAGCAAGACCGAATTGACGGAGATAGTTGGGACGATAGCAGCTTTGGCTCATGACCCCGATGGCAAAGCTACTGTTAGCGCGGTCCACTACAAAAAAACAAAGTCCACCACCGAGTTTTCTATGAAAATGACCGCTGCGGAGGCGAAAGACGCTGTCAAAGAAATTGAAAGCAGGTTGAACGAAGGTATCTTTATTTTACTCCACAATGGTGGGATGAAAAAAATTGTCCCACTTTACCACAAACTAGTCCGAAAGACGAACAAACTTTTTGATGATGAAGAAGAGGAAGAAGATGGGCAATGTGATGATTATGCAAAGCAAACTTATTTCATACCGCCGTTGATGAAAAAGAGC
>CALFWN010000034.1 GCA_937928335.1 uncultured Litoreibacter sp.
GTGACGCGTATCGACAAGCTGCGCAATGAAAAGGACCGCGCCAAGGTCCTGAAACGTGTGACCAACGAGACAAGCGATCTGTTTGGAAGCATCATCGGGTTGCAAACCACAAAGGCCGCCGCCGTGTCCGCGAAAGACCGCACAGCTGACAAAGCCAAGGCCTGGGTCAAAACCGGTGGTCATGGTTTTGTGACAGCATTCCAGGACGCGCTGGACGCCACGACGCCAAAGCCCGCCTCACGCGCCAAACCGAAAGCGAAAGCCGCGGCCAAAAAGCCTGCGCCCAAGAAGGCGAAACCCGCTGCGACGTCCTCAAAACCAGCAGCCAATGCGCAAAATGATTTTGCCCCGGCAATCGCGCTGGTCGCGTCGCTGGAAGCGGTCAAGACAATGCCTAAAAATAGCCGATATTGTCGTCAAATTGATCATTTGATTGCCTCAATTGCGTGCGATCCATCGTCTCAGAAGCAAGGGGTGAGGGTATCTCCTGCATGTAGTCGAATTGAAAAAAATGACCTGGAAATTGAAAGACTTGTTTCGCAAATCGGACGAGAGCTCAGACATTTCCAAGCCGGAGATTGCATCCGACTCGATACCTGAAAACAACCTGATTGAAACCAACGAATCCCAGACGGAGCTGTCTTCTCCCGTCGCTATAGATCAACCAAAGGAAATTAAAATGGCATCTACAGATATCTCAAAACTCTCCGACATCTCCGGCTTTATCGGCGCATGTCTCGTTGACACCGAAACGGGCCTGATGATGGCGTCTGAAGGTGGCGACAACTTCGACCTGGAAACAGCAGGCGCGGCAAATGTTGAAGTCGTAAAGGCCAAAATGGCTGCGATGAAAATGCTCGATCTTGACGAAGCGATCGACGACATCCTGATCACTCTGGGCAGCCAGTTCCACCTGATCCGCCCATTGGCCGACACCCCATCTGTCTTCCTGTATGCCGCGCTCGACAAGAAATCGGCAAATCTCGGCATGGCACGCGTTCAGGTGAAAAAAGTCGAAAACTCGCTGGAAATGTAAGCGACAGCCATAGCGCTACAAATCAAGCCCCCATTTGATGGGGGCTTTTTTTGTGTCGACACCGCTTTGAGCCCTTTGTCCTGACAGTCCGTTCTCTCAGCGATTTGTGCCGGAACGCCACCTGACCAAGGGAGGGCCATTCAGCCACGCCACGCGGTCAAACAAGTTGTCTCATGGCGCGTTTTCCAATAGGGCCATCGCCTATGCAAAGCTCTATCGTTACAAAGATCCTCACGCTTCTGACGCATATCAGCGAGGCCTCCTCGCCGATGAATTTCTCGGAACTGGTGGCCGCGACAGGCTTCAACAAAAGCACCATGCACCGGCTGCTGTCCATTTGCATCGAAGAGAAACTGGTGCAGTTCGACCCCGATCAGAAAGTCTATCTTTTGGGGCCAAAGGTCTTCAACCTCGTGCGCGGGGCCTTTGCGGGATACGACATTCAAGCCGTCGCCCTGGGGGAGATGACGCGGCTGCACCGGCTGTTTGACGCAAATATCACCCTTGGTGTGCCCAATGGATTGGATGTGGTCTATCTGCGCGTCCTTGAAAGCCGAAGCACGCTTGGCACCACGCAACGGCCCGGAATGCGGGAGCGGGTGCATTGCTCGGCCTCCGGCAAGGCGCTGCTGGCGTTTTTGCCGGAGCCGATCGTTGCCTCAAAACTGGAAGGCTATGACTTCAAGCGCTACACGGCCCGAACTATCACAGATGCAAAGGCCTTCACGCAGGCCTTGAGCCATGTCCGGCAGGCGGGGTTTGCCACCAATGACCGCGAGGAATACGAGCATTTCCTGGGCATCTCTGCGCCGGTCTTCAACTATATGGGCGACCCGGTTGCGGTGCTCAATATCTGGTCGGTGCATCCCCATCACGAGATGGAGGAGCTCGTCACATGGGCGCCAGAGCTGATGGCCTCCACCGCTGCGGTGACACAGCTGATCGGCGGTCAGGCCCCCTAGACGGCGCAGATAACGAAATGCTTCTTGATATACGCCTCAACGGTCCATTCGGTTTCAAGCCCGCTTTCCATGACAAACGCGTCGCCCGCCTTGACCGAGAATGTCCCCGCCGGGGTCTTGATCGTGGCCCCGCCTTCCAGCACATGGCAAAACTCGATCTGGTCCTGCATGACAGCGGTGAACACCCCGGCGGTGCTTTCCCAGATGCCGGATTTGATCGTGTCGCCATTGCCTGAAAATTTCAGCTGCGAATGCTGAACCGGGGTGCCGCTGACAATGTCGGCAGAAATGTCCTTTTCGACGCGGGGGACGTCGGTATCGCTGAAAACGGTGTATTTCATCTGTTCTCCTTCGGCCCGCTATTTGCGGGCAAATAATGTGTCCAGCGTGTCGCGCAGTGCCATTGCCGGGGGGCCAAGGGGCAGGGCGGCCGTGGTGATGGCGTGAAACGGGATCGGGGAGACGGGGGTGATCGGGAAGGGCAGCTCATCCTCGGAGCCGCCCAGCGCCTTGCGCACCAGAGTCCGCGCCATCACCGAGGTCATCGCAATGCCGCGCCCGCTGAAGCCCAGCGCCGCCAGCACGCCGGGTTCCGGCTCATGCAGATGCGGCATCATCTCGGGCGTGACGCCGATGCGGCCCGCCCATGTCGTCTCGATCCCGGTGTCGTCCAGCTGCGGGAAGACTTTGTGCAGCCCCCGGGTCAGGCGGCCGACGCCGCCAAAGGCCGCCGGGTTGGTGTCATCGCTGCCCACGCAGCCAAAGATCAACCGCCGATCCCGGTCATAGCGCGCAAAGTAAATCGCGCGTCTGGTGTCTGAAATTGTCACGGCATCGGGCAGGATGGTCTTTTGCAGGTTGCCCGACAGCGGCTTGGTGGCCAATGCGATGCTGACCATCGGGTACAGCGTCTGGCGCAGCTTGGGCCACAGGTCGTCAGTATAGGCATTGGTGGTCAGGATCACCTGATCGGCCCTTACCGAGCCGCCCGCCGTGGCGACCCGCCACTTGCCATCCGCGCGTCTGGCCGATGTCGCGGGGCTTTGCTCATAGATCACCGCGCCAAATTCAATGGCTTTGCGTGCGAAGCCCCGGGTCAGTGACAAAGGCTGCACATGCCCGCCGCGCGGATGAAACAGCGCGAAGTCATATTCGGTCGATCCCGTTGCCGCGCGGGTCGCGGCGCGATCCAACAGCTTTATGTCAGCACCATCCGCATTCCAGGCCGTGGCCAGCCGTTCCAGATCGGCCGTTGCCGGGCCGCAATGGGAGGCCTGCACCCAGCCGGTCTGCTCGGCGTCGCAATGAATGCCATATGTCTCGATATCGGCAAACAGGGCATCGGCAGAGCCCAAGGTCGTCTCAATCAACCGGTCGCCGCAGGCGCTGCCAAGCCTTGCGCGCAACTCATCCGGGGTTTTTCGCCAGATCGGGTTGCACTGGCCGCCACTGCGGCCCGACGCGCCCCAACCGATGGATTTGCCCTCCAGCACAACGACCTTCACGCCATGCTCCGCCAGCCCCAGCGCCGTGCGGGTGCCGGTCAGCCCGCCGCCCACGATCACAATATCGGCCTCTATATCTTCGCTCAGCCTGCCACAGACGGGGCCGTCAATGGCGGTTGTTTCCCAATGGGCGCCGTTTCGCTCGGTTGTCATAGGGCAGGTGATCCAGGTTTGTTCTGCAATGCAAAACTGCGTTTTTACATTACAAGATGCTAGGCGGCGGGCTGTCAGAGGTCAATTGGCTTGAACCCCCCGCCCGGCTTTCTTGATTGCACGGGAGCAGGGCAGAGAAAAGGTTTGACCTCTGCCCGGATTCGTAACTACGCTTGGATTGCAAAATAACAGTTTCATAATACGGAGCAATATGCTGGCGGCATGGCCGCCAAATCTACTGGGAGAAAGACATGATCAAGAAAACAACAGCCGGTTTTGTCGCCGCAGCCGTTATGGCGATTTCGGGACAAGCCGCACTTGCCGACGGGCATGAAGAAATTACCGTCGCCTATTTCCTCGAATGGCCAATGCCGATGATGGCCGCCAAGGCCTCCGGCGCTTACGACGAAGCGCTCGGCATGAAGGTCAACTGGGTCTCGTTCGAGACAGGAACCGCCATGTCTGCGGCGATGGCCTCGGGCGATATCGCCATGTCGGTCTCGCAAGGTGTGCCGCCATTTGTGGTTGCAGCCTCCGGCGGCCAGGACCTTCAGGTCGTCGATGTGGCCGTTAGCTATTCCGACAATGACAACTGCGTCGTGCGCTCCGATCTTGAGGTCGACAAGGCCAATGCCGACACGCTGGCAGGCAAGAAAGTCGCCGTCCCGCTGGGCACCGCTGCGCATTACGGCTTCCTGCGTCAGATGGATCATTTCAACGTGCCGCTGGACAGCCTGACCATTGTTGACATGGCACCACCTGAGGGCGCGGTTGCGCTCAGCCAGGGCGATGTTGATTTCGCATGTGGCTATGGCGGCGGTCTGACCCGCATGAAAGAGCATGGCAACGTGCTGCTGACCGGCACCGAGAAAGAAGAGCTGGGCATTCTGGTCTTCGACGTCACCTCTGCGCCAGCGGCTTACATCTCCGAGAACCCGGATATCGTTGCGAAATTCCTGGCCGTGACCGCAAAGGCAAATGCCGAATGGGCCGCGAACCCGAATGACGAGATGCTGGCCGTCATCGCCAAGGAGGCGGGCATGGATCTGGCCGACGCCAAGGGCGCCATTGCCACGATGAAATTCCCGACAGTGGAAGATCAGCTCTCCGAGAAATGGCTGGGCGGGAATGCTGCGACCTTCATGAAGGGTGTGGCGGATGTCTTCGTCCAATCCGGCTCCATCGACGCCGCATTGGACAGCTACGAGAACGCTGTGAACACAGGTCCATTGGCTGCTGCCAAAGACATGTAGGATCAGCTGAACGGAAGGCCCGGAGTCCCATGCTCCGGGCCTTTTTCTTTGGACGGGCCAAATTCGGGGCAAGCTGGCGGAGGGCGACATGGCCAAGACCGACAACCCGGACAGCACGGGCGAGGTGCTGCGGGAGTGGAATTTCCACCCCAGCCTGCCGATCACAATGTCGCCGGTGTTCGATCTGCCGCCCAGGCCCAAGGCCGCCCTCGGCTGGCTTTTGGGCACCTGGCTGAAACTCACGCCCCCCGTCAGCCATATGGCCTTCGCCCTTATCGCCTATCTGGCGTTCTGGCCCGCAATGGCCACCATGCAAAGCCCGGCGCCGGGCTGGATGCTCCAAATCTTCGCCATCAATGCGGGTGCGGTGCTTGTCCTCGCGGGCGGTCTGCACGCCTATCTCTACACATTTTCCGGCCAGCAAATGCGCCTGAAATTCGACCTCCGCCCGATGGAGGTCAGCCGCCGCTTCACCTTTGGCAATCAGGTCTGGGACAATATGTTCTGGAGCCTCGCCTCGGGCGTGCCTATCTGGTCGGCATGGGTGGTGCTGTATTTCTGGGTCGCGGCCAATGGCTGGGTGCCTGCGCTGTCGCACGTCAGCGCGTCACCCGTTTGGTTCGTGGCCTTCTTCTTCGTGATCCGCTTCTGGCAGTCGTTCCATTTCTACTGGATTCACCGCCTGATCCACATCCCGTGGCTGTTCAGGAATGTGCATCACCTGCACCACCGCAATGTCAATGTCGGGCCCTGGTCCGGCCTCGCCATGCACCCGGTCGAGCATCTGCTCTATTATTCCGGCATCCTGATCCATTTCGTGCTGCCCTCGCATCCGATCCACGTGATCTTCCACCTCTTCGCGCTCAATCTGGGCGCGGTCTATTCGCATTCCGGCTTTGCCAAACTCCTGATCAGGAACACCGAAACCATCAAGGCAGG
>CALFWN010000035.1 GCA_937928335.1 uncultured Litoreibacter sp.
AGGGGTTATCCCCCCGGCCCCGCCCAAGTCGTTGAAAGACACTGGTCTCAACATCGTCATGATGCGCGATATCCTGTTAAAGACCATCTTTCGCAAGAACCTTGAACATGTCTCGGAGATGTCCGAGGCGATTGCCCTGTCTTTGCCGCTGACCCAGCAATTGGTCGAGATTGCCCGCGAACAGCGGCTGGTCGAGGCGCAGGGTACGCTACATGCCGGATCCAGCTCGGAAATGGCCTTTCAGCTGTCGGATGCCGGCAAGGCGCGCGCGCTTGATGCGCTCAGCCAGTCGGAATATTACGGCGCACTGCCCGTGCCTTTAGAGATATATAAAGAGCAGGTGCAGAACCAATCGGTCAAGAATGTGCAGATCACCCGCGACCGGCTGTTGTCCAATATGGGTCACCTGATCTTGCCCGAAGAACTGCTTGAGCATCTCGGGCCCGCGGTCAGCTCTGGCCGGTCGGTGCTGCTTTACGGCCCTCCGGGCAACGGTAAATCGGCCATCTCGAACGGCATCCGGGATGCGCTGGGCGACGTGATCTATATCCCGCATTGCATCGAATATGCGGGTCAGGTGATCACGCTGTTTGACCCGATTGTGCACACGCCCCTGGAGGAAGAGGTTGTCGGCGGCTCCTCGCTGCGCCGCACGGATAACCGCTATGACAAGCGCTACCTGTTATGCGAACGGCCCACGGTTATGACCGGTGGTGAATTGATGCTCGACATGCTTGATCTCAATTACAACCCGGTGTCGCGGACCTATCAGGCCTCGCTGCAGCTCAAAGCCACCGGCGGCGTGTTCATCGTGGACGACCTTGGCCGCCAGGAAGAGCCGCCACAGGCGCTGATCAACCGCTGGATTGTTCCGATGGAGGCGGGTTACGATATTCTGGCCCTGCAATCGGGCGAGAAATTCGAGGTGCCGTTTGACACGCTGGTTGTGTTTTCGACCAACTTCCACCCGAACAAACTGTTCGACAGCGCGGCCCTGCGGCGGATTTTCTACAAGATCAAGATTGATGGCCCCACGCAGGAGGAATTCCTGAAGGTCTTCGCGATGGTGGCCAAGAAAAAGAACATGCCATTGGATGAGGAAACGCTGATCCACATGCTGAAGGTGAAATACCCCACGATCGAGAATGTCTATGCCAACTACCACGGCAACTTTCTGATCGACCAGATGATCAGCATTTGCGAATATGAAGGCGTCCCCAACAAGATGACGCCCGAGCTGTTGGACCGGGCCTGGGCCAACATGTATGTCAAAGACGAAGATATCGTCCATTAGACCTGAACCCGCTGGCATTGCGGGATGCGGCATGATGGGGGCGCCTATGCTGGGCGCCCTTTTGCGTGCGGGCATTGACGCGCGGGGGCTCGATATTCGCCCTCCATCCGAATTTGGCAGCCTCTCGGGCCATGTGAGCAACGATATCGCGGCCTTTTGCAACGGTCTGAGAGTGGCAATCACCGTGGTCCGCGATATCGCGCAGACCGAGACGCTGCTTTTTGCCCCCGGCGGCCTGTTGGCGCAGGCCCGCGCGCTGGAAGTGCTGGTGATCAGCTCGACGCTCAGCCCGCGCTACACCACCGCCCTGCGCGACCGTATCCCAGGCGTAATCGCCCTGATCGACGCGCCCATGTCAGGGGCAGAGGTCAAGGCAAAGGCAGGCACCTTATCCTTCATGCTGGGGGGCGAGGACGCGACACTTGACCGCTGCGCCCCGCTGTTCGAGGCGATGGGCCAGCATAGCCACCGGATGGGACAATACGGCGCAGGGATGCAGGCCAAGGTGCTCAACAACCTGCTGGCCGCCTCCAATACCGCGATGACGCGGCTGGTGCTGGATTGGGCAGACCAGGCGGGGCTGGATGAGGCGGCACTTCTGGCGCTTATCGATACCTCCTCGGGGCAGAACTGGCTGGCCTCGGGCTTTGACGAGATCGAGTTTGCCCGCAAAGGCTATCTGCAGGACAACTCGCTGGGCATCCTGAAAAAGGACGTCGAAAGCGCATTGGACGCGGCCCCGGATCAGGCCGATACCCGCCTGCCGCGTCTGCTCGCTGACATGATCGGGCAGCTCAAGCCTCGCCGCTGATGCCCCTCCTGCCTTTCCATGTTTAAAAATATCCCCGCCGGAGGCATTAAATCTTCCATTCCCCGTGCTAGCTAGGGGGCAATGACACAGCTTCCCGCCCCCATCGCCCGTTGGTTTGCCCGCAAGTCCTGGACGGTCCATCCCCATCAACGCGCCATGCTTGCGGCAAGCGAGGCCCCCGCCGCGCTGTTGATTGCGCCCACCGGTGGCGGCAAGACGATGGCCGGGTTCCTGCCGACGCTTGCGGCGCTGCATGACACACCGCGCGCCGGGCTGCACACGCTTTATGTCTCGCCCCTGAAGGCCCTGGCCGCAGATATCAAACGCAACCTGCGCACCCCGGTCGAGGACATGGGGCTGGATATCCGCATCGAGGACCGCACTGGCGACACGAGCTATACCCAAAAACGCCGCCAACGCGCCGACCCGCCGCATATCCTTCTGACCACGCCCGAAAGTCTGGCGTTGCTTTTGACCTATGAGGACGCCCCGCGCATCTTTGCAGGCGCCCAGCGGATCATCATCGACGAGATCCATGCGCTGGCTGAAAGCAAGCGCGGCGATCAGCTGATGCTGGCCCTGTCGCGCCTGCAGGCTCTGGCCCCCGAGCTGCGCCGCGTTGGGCTGTCAGCCACCGTCGAGGACCCGCAAGCCATCGCCGATTTTCTGGCCTGCCATCCCGCGCCGACCCGGATCATTCAGGCCGATCCCGCCATGACCACAGCTCGTCCTTTTGGAGTACCTGCCATGGAAAGACGAAAAGTCCGAGAAAATTCCAGATAGAGCGATGCGGGCGCCATCCAGCAGCAGTAGCGGTAAAAGAGGCAAGAT
>CALFWN010000036.1 GCA_937928335.1 uncultured Litoreibacter sp.
CCCCCGCTTATGGGCGTTTGTAAACTTAACGCCACACACCACGCAGGGGGATTTCGTGGCCACAACCAGCGCATCCGTCACGCCGATGATGGCCCAGTTTCTGGAGATCAAATCCCAGTATTCCGACGCATTGCTGTTCTATCGTATGGGCGATTTCTACGAGATGTTTTTCGACGACGCGGTGGCGGCAGCAGAGGCGCTGGACATTGCACTAACCAAGCGCGGCAAACATCTGGGCCAGGACATTCCCATGTGCGGCGTCCCTGCGCATTCGGCTGAGAATTACCTTCTGTCGCTGATCCGCAAAGGCTTCCGTGTCGCCGTGTGTGAGCAGATGGAAAACCCGGCGGAAGCGAAGAAAAGAGGCTCTAAATCGGTGGTTCGGCGGGATGTGGTCCGGCTTGTCACCCCCGGAACGCTGACCGAAGACAGCCTGCTGGGCGCCCGGCGCAACAACTTCCTGGCCGCCTATTCCGACATTCGGGGGGAGGCCGCATTGGCCTGGGTCGACATCTCGACCGGGGTGTTTCGGGTGACGCCATGTCCCGGCGTGCGGCTTGGCCCGGACCTGGCCCGACTGGCCCCGCAAGAGCTGCTCTTGTCCGAGGCGAGCTTCAGCGATCTTGATACGGTTGCCTCGGATCTTGGCGTCGCCACCATTCCGCTGAGCCGTGCGAGCTTTGACAGCACCTCTGCCGAAAAGCGGTTAACGGGGTTCTACGGGGTCGGATCGCTCGACGCGTTTGGCCAGTTTTCCCGTGCAGAACTGTCGGCGATGGGCGCGGTGCTCGATTATCTGGAAATCACCCAGAAGGGCCGGATGCCACGGCTCAACCCGCCTGTGCGGGAAGAGGCCAATCGCATCATGCAGATCGATGCGGCAACACGGCGTAATCTTGAGCTGACCCATGCGCTATCGGGCGGTCGGGACGGATCGCTGATGTCGGTTGTGGACCGAACGATGACCGCCGCAGGCAGCCGGTTGCTGGATCGCCGGATTGCCAGCCCCTCGACGCATTTGCAGACATTGGAGGGGCGTCAAGACGGCGTGGCATTCTTCTTCAATGATCCCGGCACACGTAACGAGACCCGCGAAGCACTGCGCAAGGTGCCTGATATCGACCGCGCCCTGTCGCGCATATCACTGGAGCGAGCCGGGCCACGCGACCTTGCATCTGTCCGAAATGGGCTAGAACAGTGTCTGTTTTTGTATGGTTCGCTTTCTAACCATGAGCTGCCAGATATGCTGGACCGCGCCGTGGGCGCGTTAAAGGGGCATGACGCTCTGATCGGCCTTCTGTCTGATGCGCTGGTCGCGGAGCCCCCGCTTATGATGCGTGATGGCGGCTTTGTCGCGGCGGGCTATGATGCCGAGCTGGAAGAAGCGCGCACGCTGCGCGACGAGGGGCGCAAGGTGATTGCGCAGATGCAGGCGGACTATTCTGACCTGACCGGCATTTCGGCGCTGAAGATCAAACACAATAACGTGCTGGGCTATTTTATCGAGACGACCAGCACCCACGCCGAAAAGATGCTGTCAGAGCCTTTGTCAGAGCGGTTTATCCACCGCCAAACCACCGCCAATCAGGTGCGGTTCACCACCGTCGAGCTGTCAGAGCTGGAGACCAGGATTCTGAATGCTGGCGGCCGGGCGATAGAGATCGAGAAGCGGATTTTCGAGGAGCTGTGTCAGGCGGTGAATGAGGCCGCTCCGATGCTGACGCTGGCCGCTGACGCGCTGTCCGAGATCGACCTTGCCGCAGCCCTTGCCGATCTTGCCAGTGCAGAAAACTGGACGCGGCCCAGGATCGACGAAAGCCGCGCCTTTGACGTGCGCGATGCGCGTCATCCGGTGGTTGAACGGGCGTTGCAGGCACAAAGCGGCGCGCCATTTGTTGCGAATTCATGCGATCTGAGCGCCGAGGAGGGCGCGGCGAATATCTGGCTGCTCACCGGGCCCAACATGGCGGGTAAGTCGACCTTCCTGCGTCAGAACGCAATTATCGCGCTTTTGGCCCAGATAGGGTCTTATGTGCCCGCCTCTTTCGCCCATATCGGACTGGTCTCGCAGCTGTTCAGCCGGGTCGGTGCGTCGGATGATCTGGCGCGCGGGCGGTCTACCTTCATGGTCGAAATGGTGGAAACCGCCGCGATCCTGAACCAGGCCGATCCGCGTGCTCTGGTGATCCTCGACGAGATCGGTCGCGGCACGGCGACCTATGACGGTTTGTCGATTGCCTGGGCTACGATGGAGCATCTGCATGATGTCAATTCCTGCCGCGCGCTGTTTGCCACGCATTACCACGAGCTGACGGCTTTGGCCTCGAAACTCGACGGCGTGGATTGCGCCACCGTTGCGGTGAAGGAGTGGGAGGGCGACGTGATCTTCCTGCATGAGGTGCGCAAGGGCGCGGCGGACAGATCCTACGGCGTTCAGGTCGCAAAACTGGCCGGCCTGCCGGAGGCGGTAGTGGAACGCGCCCGCGTGGTGCTGGACGCGCTGGAAAAAGGAGAGCGGGAAGGGGCCGCGAACCCGAAAGCGCTGATCGACGACTTGCCGCTTTTCTCTGCCGCACCTGCGCCCGCGCCACAAAAGCAAAGCGCCTCGCTGCTCGACAGCCGCATGGAAGAGGTTCTTCCCGATGAGCTGACGCCGCGCGAGGCGCTGCAATTGCTATACGAGCTGAAAGACCTAACCCGGGGTGGATGACACCCCAACCTGCGCCGCACGCAGCAGCCGGTCATGGATCAAAAAGCCTTCGGTCATCACCTGAATAATGTCGCCCGCCTTGGTGTCGGGCAGCGGTGCTTCGAACATCGCCTGATGCAGCTGCGGGTCAAATTTATCGCCGACTTCCGGCACAATAGGCTCGATTCTATGTCTTCCAAAGACAGAGATCAGTTCCCGCAAAGTCAGCTCAACCCCTTCGAACACACCCTTGGCGGCCTCGCGCTGCGCCTCGTCTGCACTGTCCAGCGCACGCTTGAGATTGTCATAGACAGGCATCAGATCGCGGGCGAGCTTTGAGCCGCCATATTGCTCTGCCTCGCGCCGGTCGCGTTCGCCACGCTTGCGGATATTCTCTGCATCCGCCATTGCACGAAGCAGGCGGTCTTTCAGCTGCTTATTCTCTTCGCGCAGGTCTTCAAGCTCATCTGCGGAGGCCTCGATAATATCGACCTCTTCCTCGGCATAGGCCTCAAGCGGGTCTTCCAGGAACTCTTCTTCGTCTCTCATGTCACTCATTTCAGGCTCTCACCATCATCAGAAATCATTTTGCCAATCAGCTTGGCGGTGTAGTCGACAATCGGCACGATACGACCGTAATTCAGTCTTGTGGGGCCAATGACCCCGACAGCGCCAATCACTTTGCGATCAGCGTTCATATAGGGACTTACGACCAGAGAGGAACCCGAAAGTGAAAAGAGTTTGTTCTCTGAGCCAATAAAAATGCGCACGCCCTCGCCGTCTTCTGCAAGTTCAAGGTATTCGGCGATGTCCCGCTTGCGCTCAAGGTCATCAAAAAGCACCCGGATACGGTCCAGATCGGCGCTGTCTTCCTGCCCCAGCAGGTTGGAGCGACCCCGGACAATCAACCGCTCATTGCGATCGCCCTCATTCTCCCAGACCGCCAGACCTGCCTCGACCATCTTACGGGCAAGCGTATCAAGTTCCTGACGGCGCAACGTGATCTCGGAGCTGATCCGGGCTTGCAGCTCAGAGATTGTTCGCCCGTCAGCCATCGCATTGAGAAAATTCGCAGCCTCCCGCATAGAGGATTGCGTCTGCCCGGCCGGGGGCGCGAATACCCGGTTCTCGACATGGCCATCCGCAAAGACCAGCACAACCATCGCCCGATCCGGTGACATGCTGACAAACTCGATATGCTTGATCGGCGCTTCATATTTTGGCGCCAAAACAAGGCTTGCGCCCTGTGTTAGACCCGATAATGCGTTACCAATATTGTCGAGCATCGAGGTCACATCGGGCTGGTTCGTCGTCATGGTGGATTCGATCCGGCTGCGATCCGCCTCGTTCAGATCGGTGACCTCAAGCATACCATCAACAAACATCCGCAAGCCCGTCTGCGTGGGTATGCGCCCGGCAGAAACATGTGGGCTTCCCAGCAGCCCCATCAGTTCAAGATCCTGCATCACATTGCGGATCGTCGCGGCGCTGACCTTTTCAGACAGGGACCGTGACAAGGTGCGCGAGCCCACCGGATCACCTGTCGCCAGATACGCCTCGACAATGCGCTGAAACACCTCGCGGGACCGGTCGGTCATCTCGTTTAGAAGGTTCGCGTTATCCATAATATCCAGGCTGACGAGGGGACGGCCCAATCTAGAAGCCCCCATACCTGCTTGCAACCCAAACTGAGGCAGGCGTATGCAGCTGGAAACCAGCAAACAAGGAGCCGCCCCATGCGACCATCCGGACGTGACCTCGACACTATGCGCACCATCACCATCGAGACGGGGGTGACGAAATACGCAGAAGGCTCCTGCATGATCAAATGCGGCGAAACCCATGTTCTGTGCACCGCCACCGTCGAGGATCGCGTGCCGCCCTTCATGCGCAATTCGGGGCTGGGTTGGGTCACTGCGGAATACGGGATGCTGCCCCGCGCAACCCATACGCGGATGCGCCGGGAGGCCAAGAATGGCCAATCCGGGCGGACGCAGGAAATTCAACGCCTGATCGGCCGGTCCCTGCGCGCCGGTGTGGACCGCGTCGCGATGGGCGAACGCCAGATCAGCATCGATTGCGATGTAATACAGGCCGATGGCGGCACCCGCTGCGCCTCGATCACCGGCGGTTGGGTTGCCCTGCGGCTTGCGGTAAACGCGTTGATGAAGGCGGGGGATATTGTCACCGATCCTCTGACCGATCATGTCGCCGCCGTCAGCTGCGGCATCTATGCGGGCCAGCCTGTGCTGGACCTTGACTATCTTGAAGACAGCGATGCGGGCACCGACGCAAATTTTGTGATGACCGGCGCGGGCGGGCTTGTCGAAATTCAGGGCTCCGCCGAGGGGGCAACCTTTTCACGGGGTGAGTTCAACACCCTGATGGATCTGGCCGAAAAAGGTGTGGCAGAGCTGGTCGCTGCCCAGAAAGCCGCCACGGCCTGATGCGTAAATTCACCGGGGATACACTGCTGATCGCAACCCATAATGCGGGCAAGCTCGAAGAGATGGTGCATCTGTTCGAGCCGCTCGGCATTAAGGTTACCGGCGCCGCAGAGCATGACCTGCCTGAACCGGAAGAAACCGAAACCACCTTTATCGGCAACGCCCGGATCAAGGCACATGCTGCGGCCAGGGCAACCGGGCTGCCCGCCTTGTCTGACGATAGTGGGATTGAGGTAGACGCCCTTGGCGGCGCACCCGGCGTCTACACGGCTGATTGGGCGGAAACACCGAATGGGCGTGATTTCGTGATGGCGATGACACGCACATACGATGAATTGCGCAAGGTTAGAGCCGAAAAACCCTGGACCGCGCGCTTTCGGGCGACATTGGTTCTGGCCTGGCCCGATGGGCATGACGAGGTGTTTGAAGGCAAGGTTGAAGGCAGTTTGCAATGGCCCATGCGTGGGCAGGATGGTCACGGATATGACCCGATGTTCCAGCCCGACGGGTATGACATCACCTTCGGACAGATGAGCTGGGCTGAGAAAAACCGCATCTCTCACCGCGCCGACGCTTTTGCGAAACTGGTTAACGCCCTTGGCCGCTGAGCTGTGGCAAGAGGCCGGGTTCGGGCTTTATATTCACTGGCCCTTCTGTCAGGCAAAATGCCCTTATTGCGACTTCAACAGCCATGTGTCGCAATCCATAGACCAGACGGAATGG
>CALFWN010000037.1 GCA_937928335.1 uncultured Litoreibacter sp.
CGGGTCGCGGCTGGAACTGTTTGCCCGTGGCCCGCGCAAGGGCTGGACGGTCTGGGGCAACCAGTCGGATGAATATGCGCCGACATGGGACACGTATGCCAACCATTCGCGATCGGGTCAGGCCGCGGACTAGCGCTGCGGCGGGTTACCGGGGCCGGGTGAGATTCGGCAGGTTTCGCGGGGTCAGAAATGGGGCAAAATCATGGCGGGCTTGTTTCTTATTTGGAAACAATAACCTTTGATCTGGCGTATTGGCGCTGAAAATAGGGGAAAATGAGCAGCTGGCCCGGTCGAAATGTGGCAAAACCTTGACGGTCTGCGAGAGTTAACAGATGGTTAAGGTTCGCGCTGTTACCCCTCACCTGCCTCAAGGTCTTTCCAATGTTGCGTCTTGTACTTGTTGCCGCCCTCGCCAGCTCTGTATCGCCCTCTTTTGCGGGTGATCCCAAGCACGGGGCGCATCGCCACGGCTCTGTCGCCAGCTATTCCTCACCGATCAATTACCGGCCCAATAATGGCGCGGGGCGGCTGCTTGTCAGACCGCAGGGCTTCAGCGAGGCGGACACCAAGATCGTGCGCTCCAATTCCGTGGGCGTGACCACCGGGACGAGCGTTTTGCCGGGTCCGGCTGTCACCCGAGCAGGGCGGCACAGCACGGGCGCGTTGATCCTGGTGGAAGATGGCGCCACGCAATAGATGACCGGCCGCCTGCCCGCGACAGTGCCCCCCGGATTGTGAGCATCCTGCCAATTGTCATTTGGCAGGATTTTTTGCATGATACGCGGCAATGACCCGCACTGAAACATGCGGGCGAACCCTGTCGGGATATGCGTTGGTCTTTGCGGCGTGACCCCGGTGAAAGAGGCGAGAGAGGCAAGACATATGGCTCCAGAGAAGGTGCAGTTCCCCTATTTTTGCGTGGCCGCTTTGGGCCTTGTGCTGGGCCTTGCGGCCTGTGGGGGCGGGCCGGGTCCACGGGGAGGCGCGCCCGCGCCGGGTGCGACCCTGCAAGTGGCCAGCGGGCCGATTTCGCAAGCTTGCAACAGGTCCGGGCGCGACGCGGCGAACCGGGCTCTCTGCGGTTGCGTACAGGCCGTTGCGAACCGGCATTTGTCGGAGGCTGACCAGCGGCAGTCGGCCGGGTTTTACGCCAACCCGCAAAGGGCGCAGGATGTGCGCCAGTCGGATAACCGGTCAAACGAGGCCTTCTGGGGGCGCTATAAGCTCTATGTCGAGGATGCGCGGCGTTACTGCTCTGCGGTGACCTGACGCAAGACACCGGCAATGCAGTCTTCAAGCTGCGCGATCAGCGGATCAAACCGGCCGGTGTAATAGGGGTCAGGCACTTCGAGCCCGTCGGGCGCTGTGCCAAAAGACGCGACATAGGCGACCTTTTTCATCTGCCCGGCGGAGGCAAGGGTTGCGACATGGCTCTGGATCTCGCGGTCCATGACCAGAATGTGGTCAAACTCTTCAAGATCGCGGGCGGTCAGCTTCCGCGCAACATGATCGCCAAGCTCAAGGCCGTGCATCCTGCCGGCCACAACCGCGCGCGCATCGGCCCCTTGCCCGATATGCCAGCCTCCGGTCGCGGCGCTGTCGGCCTTGATCGACATCCCAAGCTCCGCCGCCTGCCTGCGCAGGATCGCGGCAGCAAGCGGTGATCGGCAGATATTGCCGAGACAGACAAAGAGAACGCTAGGGGACATAAAACTTCCAAAAGGTATGGTTTTCCTTACCTTTTGGAATGGGCTGTGAGAAGCCAAAAAACGCGTGAGACCCCGGTTTTCCTAACGTAAGTGGTTGCAGGGAGGGCGAAAAATGGCACAGCCCTCCCTGATTCCGGGTATAGTGCCTAAATTTTAGGCTTAGCTGTCACTGGAATGGGCATCGCCATGATCATTGCCGTGGCCGCCATGCCCGCTATGCCCATCCGGTTTGCGCTTGAGATCGACCGGAACATCGATGCTGACCTCTCCGGCCTGCTCAAAAATCAGGGTGAGCGGCACCGTATCACCTTGCTGCAATGACCCGGTCAGCCCTATCAGCATGACATGATTGCCGCCGCGCTCCAGCAGCAGCGCGCCATCGGCTGGCACCTCGAACCCGTCCTCGACATGGATCATCTTCATCACGCCGTTGGCGTCTTCTTCATGAGTGTGCAGCATCGCCATATTGGCCGCGGGCGTGGAGGCCCCGATCAGCCGGTCGGCCGCACCATCGTTCATCACCTTGAGGAAGATTGCGCCCGAGGTGGAGCTTGGGGTCGAGGCCCGGGCATAGGGGTCCATGATCTTGATGCTGGCCTCACCGGCCAATGCGGGGAGCGCGAAAACAGACAGCGCCAGGGCTGCCGCGAGAGTTCTGAAAGACATCTGTGTCGTCCTTTATATGCGTGTCTTGAGAGAGAATTCGTGGTCAAGACAGGCGCGGCGGCGCGCGGGCATTGGCAGCCGAGGGGCGCAGGGACGTGCGCGCGACACTGTCGCGGTGCGGCTCAAGCCAACTGAGCGTGACATCGGGCCTTGTGTGGCAGGCCGAAGCAGGCAGGGTTGCCAGCAGCTGAAGGCTGCAATCGGGACAATGCGGCACCGGTGTCATTGGGGTGCCATCCGCGCCGAGCATGATGTCTTTCGGGCCATCGCCGGTGCAGATGACGATGATCTGACCTTGCGGCGTGACCCGCGCCACGGCCATCGGACCGGACGTGGCCAATGTGGCAAAGACCAGCAGGGTCGTGAAGAGTCTGCGCAAGATGCTCATACCCAAGCGATACGCCTCTGCCCTGACATTGTGAAGCGGATGGGAGGGTCTATGTGGGTCTGATCACGCGAAATTTTGCCGCAGGACAGTTACCGAGCCGGTTTGGTGCGCGTGTATGGCCGCGAAGAGACGAAAAAGCCCCACCTCTTGCGAAGCGGGGCCTTCTATTCGGGTTTGCGCGAGCAGTTGCGGCTTACGCCGTTGCCTGCTTGGCAATGTCTTTTTTGACTTTGAGCGCCTTGGCGGAAAGCTCCGCATCCTTGGCTTTTGCCATGAAGCCGTCGAGGCCGCCGCGGTGATCTACGGTGCGCAGCGCCGCTGCCGAAATGCGGAACTTGAAAGACTGGCCCAGCGTTTCCGAGGTCAGCGTCACATCATTGAGGTTCGGCAGAAAACGACGGCGGGTTCTGTTCTTGGCGTGGCTGACATTGTTGCCGACCATCGGGCCCTTACCAGTAAGTTCGCAAACGCGAGACATGACGTTTCCTTTTCATAACGTAAAAGGGCGGTGGCCCGCCCCTGAAATTCTGTTCGCGTGATTTAGCCAGTGAGTCTTCGGGCGTCAACCCGGAATGGGCAAATGCAGCCAAAATGCCCTGCTGCGCAGGCCGCCTTTGTTTTATGGGGCTCTGCCCCGCTCGCGATACTCGCCCCCCGAGGTATTTTTCAAGCAGTGATGGGCAAGTTCAGCGCAGCGCCTTGAGCAGGGTTTGGGCAGCCAGATCAGGGGGCAATGCGCCGTCCAGCACCAGCGTCTTGCCGTCGGTGCGCGACAGCAGGTCGCGGGTGTTCTGACGCACCACCAGCTCGCCGTGGTTGATGATGGCGATCTCGTCGCACATCTGCTCGGCCTCTTCCAGGTAATGGGTGGTC
>CALFWN010000038.1 GCA_937928335.1 uncultured Litoreibacter sp.
AAGCTGATGCGGATCAGGTCTTCGACCTCTTGTGCGGTGATGGCCATGAATGTCGTCCTTGTTTGCGCTTAACGTAGGAAGCGGGAGGGCAGGTGGCAAGGGCGCACTAGCCGACGGCCCGGGCGAAGCTGGTGCGGTAGAGCTGTGACAGCTCCGCCAGCGGCGCGCTGTCTTCGCCGAACGTGACGGTGTCGCCGGTGAACCTGCCCACTTCGGTCAGCAGCGCGACGCCGTCGGCGGCTTGCAGCAGGGCTTTGGCGTGGCCGGGCGGGCAGGCGATGAGGTAGCGGGCCTGATCCTCGCCGAACAGTGCTTCGGTGCTGGCCGTATCGAGCGTGACGCCGATGCCCGCCGCCTCCGCCAGTTCAAACGCGGCCAATGCGAGCCCGCCATCTGCAAGATCGGTGCAGGTGCTGATATGCTCGCGGTGGTTGCGGATGAAATCGCCGTTCCATTTCTCGGCGTCCAGATCGACGGCGGGGGCGTCGCCCTCCTCGCGGTGGAAGGCTTCTGCCAGCAGGGCGGATTGGCCAAGATGGGTGCCTTCATCGCCAAGAAGCAGCGCTATATAGCCCTCCTGCACCTTGCCTGCGATGATCCGGTCGGTGTGCTCGATCAGGCCGACCGCGCCGATGGTCGGGGTCGGCAGGATGCCCGAGCCGTCGGTCTCATTATAGAGCGAGACATTGCCCGACACGATTGGCATGTCCAGCGCCTCGACGGCAGCGCCAATGCCTTTGATCGCGCCCACAAACTGGCCCATGATCTCGGGCTTCTCGGGGTTGCCGAAATTCATGTTGTCGGTGGTGGCCAGCGGGGTTGCGCCCGATGCGGTCAGGTTGCGATAGGCCTCCGCCACGGCCTGTTTGCCGCCCTCGAACGGGTTGGCTTTGACATAGCGCGGCGTCACGTCGGAGGTGAAGGCCAGCGCTTTGTCGGTGCCGTGGACGCGCACGATGCCTGCACCCGCGCCGGGGATTTGCACCGTGTCGGCCATGACCTGGCTGTCATATTGCTCCCAAACCCATTGCTTGCTTGCATAATTGGGCGAGGTGATCAGCGCTTTCAGACCCTTGATCGGCGCGATGTCGAGACTGTCTTTGAAGGGGGCGGCTTTGGGCGTTTCTTCCCACGGGCGATCATATTCGGGCGCGGTGGAGGACAGCTTGGACAGCGGCAGGTCAGCCTTGACCTCGCCATTATGCGTGATCAGGAAACGGTCCTCCTGGATGGTTTCGCCGACAATTGCAAAATCGAGATCCCATTTCACGAAGACCGCGCGGGCCTCGGCTTCCAGCTCGGGGTCGAGGACCATCAACATGCGCTCCTGGGATTCCGAGAGCATCATCTCGTAGGCGGTCATGTCCTCCTCGCGCTGTGGCACGTCTTCGAGGTTCAGCTTGACGCCCAAACCGCCCTTGTCGCCCATCTCCACAGCAGAGCAGGTCAGACCCGCGGCCCCCATATCCTGAATGGAGATCACAGCACCGGTCTGCATCAGCTCCAGCGTCGCCTCCATCAGGCGTTTCTCGGTGAAGGGATCGCCGACCTGCACGGTGGGGCGTTTGTCTTCGATTGTGTCGTCAAACTCGGCGCTGGCCATCGTGGCCCCGCCAACGCCGTCGCGGCCGGTTTTGGCGCCCAGATAGACGACAGGCATCCCGATGCCGGAGGCGGCGGAGTAGAAAATCTTGTCAGTATCGGCCAGACCGGCGGCAAAGGCATTCACCAGACAATTGCCATTATAGGCGGCGTGGAAACGGACCTCGCCGCCCACGGTCGGCACGCCGAAACAATTGCCATAGCCGCCGACGCCCGCGACGACGCCCGAAACAAGCTGCTTGGTCTTGGGGTGGCCTGGTGCGCCGAAGGACAGCGAGTTCATTGCGGCGATGGGGCGCGCGCCCATTGTGAAGACGTCGCGCAGGATGCCGCCCACGCCGGTCGCGGCCCCCTGATAGGGCTCAATATAGGAGGGGTGGTTGTGGCTCTCCATTTTGAAGATGACGGCCTGGCCGTCGCCAATATCCACCACGCCCGCATTCTCGCCGGGACCACAGATCACTTGCGGACCCTCTGTTGGCAGGGTGCGCAGCCATTTCTTGGAGGATTTGTAGGAGCAATGCTCGTTCCACATGGCGGAGAATATGCCAAGCTCGGTGAAGGTCGGCTTGCGCCCGATGATTTCCAGAAGGCGGTCATATTCGTCGCGCGACAACCCGTGCGCTGCGATCAGGTCTTCGGTGATTGCAGGGTCCTGCATGGCGTCTTCCCCCAGAAGTCGAATGGCGTCGCGCATCTCTTATGACAGCGCGGCACGGGGGGAAAGAGGGCAGGTGGGAATGGGGCAGAAAACTCTGTGCAGGTCGGATGGTCCGGCCCGGTGCAATCCGGGGCCGGGTCAAAAAAAAGGCCGAGCACAAAGCTCGGCCGAAGTCCAACAGGGAGGTGAAACCAGCATCGCTGGCTTCCCGGCTCAGTTATGCCTCGTCTGGCGCCCAATCAAGAAAATTTGCCAAAAAACCGGGCATACCCGCTATGCACCTATGGCATAGCTGTGGAATTATTCAGCGATTCAAGTGGTTTGTGCGCGTTTGCGTTGCAAATTGATCTCGCTGACCACGAAGTCGCGAAAGGCCGAGATCCGCTTGGAATGGCGCAATTCCTCCGGGTAGGCGAGGAAGACCGGCACGTCATTTGAGTCCACATCCGGCAGCACCCGAACCAGATTTGGGTCATCAATGGCCACATAATCGGGCAGGATGGCGATACCCAGATGGTGGTGCACAGCCTGAAGGCAGCCGAAATAGTTGTTCACGGTCAACAGGTTGGGCAGGTCGTAGCTGAGCAATTCGCGCACCAGCATGGCACCTGCACTGACCTGCTCGGAGCGGGTGTTCTGGCAGATCAGGCGGTGATCGCGCAGATCCTCGATCTTGCTTGGAGTGTCGTGCTTCTCCAGATAGGTCGGCGAGGCGAATAACTGCATCTGCACCGTCATCAGCTTTTTGCGGACAAGATCGGCCTGGCTGGGCTCTTTCATGCGGATGGCCACATCGGCCTCGCGCATCGGCAGATCCAGCACACGCTCATCAAGCATCAGGTCAATGTTGAGGTCGGGGTAGTCGTCATAGAGCACGGACAGGCGGGGCGCGAGCCAAAGAGAGCCGAAACCGATGGTGGTGGTGACGCGCAGCTCACCAAAGACCTCTTCCTCGCTGTCGCGGATACGGGCGGAGGCGGCATCAAGCCGCTTGGTGATAGAGCGGGTGGCGTCGAACAAAAGCTCGCCCTGTTCGGTGAGAATCAGGCCGCGGGCGTGGCGGTGAAACAAGATGGTGTTGAGCGATTCCTCCAGCGCCCGCACCTGGCGCGACACAGCCGATTGCGACAGATGCAGCGTGTCACCGGCATGGGTGAGCGAGCCCGCATCGGCGACCGCGTGAAATATCCTGAGCTTGTCCCAATCCATTGCGTTGCTACTATGACCCAAATGTTGACGTTTGTGATACTTCCCTAACTCGCTGCACTGCGGCGGGTAATCAAGGCATTTTTCACAAATTATTGCTTGGTAGGTCAGCTTTTATGACCTAAACTCCGTGCTAAGCTGGCATCGCTTTGGGAGGCATCATGACGCAGCAGGACATTTCGCTCACCGACCGGTTTGATCTGGAGAAGTCACCCGTTTTGCTGAACGGCACGCAGGCGCTGGTGCGGCTGGTTCTGATGCAGACCGCCCGTGACCGTGCGGCGGGGCTGAACACGGCCGGGTTGGTGACGGGGTATCGCGGCTCTCCGCTTGGGGCGGTGGACATGCAGATGGCGCGCGCCGAAAAGCTGCTGAGCAAGGCCAAGATCACCTTTCAGCCGGGGTTGAATGAAGACCTCGCCGCAACAGCCATCTGGGGCGCGCAACAGGCGGAGCTGCGCGGCGAGGGGCGTTATGACGGCGTGTTTGGGCTGTGGTATGGCAAGGGTCCGGGCGTCGACCGCTCTGGCGACGTGATGCGGCACGCCAATATGGCGGGCACCTCGCCCTATGGCGGCGCGATCATGGCGATGGGGGACGATCATACGGGCGAAAGCTCGACCACGTTGCACCAATCGGACTGGGCGATGGTGGATGCCTATATGCCGGTTGTCTCGCCTGCGGGGGTGCAGGAGATCATGGATTACGGGCTATACGCCTGGGCGCTGTCGCGGTTTGCGGGCGTCTGGGTCGGGCTGAAGACCATGAAGGACACGGTGGAGGCGACCTCTGTTGTGGACGGCTCCCCGCACCGGATGTCGTTTGTGACACCTGAATTCGCCATGCCCGAGGGCGGGCTGAACATCCGGCTGGTCGACACCCCTGTCGAGCAGGAAGCGCGGATGATTGACCACAAGAGGTTCGCCGCAGAAGCCTTTGCAAAAGCAAATAAAATGGACAAGCGCGTCTGGGGCAAGCCGGGTGCCAAGATCGGCTTTGTCGCGGCAGGCAAGAACTGGCTGGACCTGGTTCATGCACTGTCTCTGCTGGGCATTGACGAGGCGGAGGCGGAGCGGCTGGGTTTGACCACCTACAAAGTGGGTCAGGTCTGGCCGCTGGACGTGGAGACATACCATGACTGGGCAGAGGGGCTCGACCTGATCATTGTCGTTGAGGAAAAGCGCAAGCTGATCGAGGTGCAGGTCAAGGAGGCCATTTTTGATGATCGCGGTGGGCGGCGTGTCTATGGCTGGCACAAGGGCGACACCTGGCAGAACGGGCGGCAGCAGGAACTGTTCCCGACGAGGTTCGCGCTGGATCCAATTGATATTGCAGAGAAACTTGGAACTATCCTGATCGAAGAAGGGCGCCGCACCGACCGGATCGAGGCCGGGCTGGCAATGCTTGCAGAGGCGCGGCAATCGGATAACGCGCAGGATATCGCGGCGCGGGTGCCGTATTTCTGCTCTGGCTGTCCGCATAATTCCTCGACCAAACTGCCGGAGGGCAGCCGCGCCTATGCGGGCATTGGCTGTCACTACATGGTGCAGTGGATGGACCGGGAGACCGTGGGCTCCACGCAGATGGGCGGCGAAGGGGCGAACTGGATCGGCGAGGCTCCGTTTTCCACCCGTGATCATGTGTTTCAGAATATCGGTGACGGGACCTACAACCATTCCGGCAATCTGGCGATCCGCGCGGCCATCGCGGCGCAGACGAATATCACCTATAAGGTGCTTTACAATGACGCCGTGGCGATGACCGGCGGGCAGAGCAATGAAGGGTCGCTGGATGCGCCCAAGATTGCGCGGGAATTGCAGGGCATAGGCTGCGCCGAGGTGGTCGTGGTCTATGACGAGAAAGAGGATGTCGTGGCCTCTGAGTTTCCGGCTGGCATCCAGATGTATGAGCGCGCAGAGCTGCAATCGGTTCAGGAAAGACTGCGTGAAATCAAGGGTGTGACGGCTATTGTTTACGTGCAGACCTGCGCGGCGGAAAAGCGCCGCCGTCGCAAGCGGGGCACTTTCCCTGACCCGGATAAACGGGTGTTCATCAACACCGATATCTGCGAGGGCTGTGGCGATTGCGGGGTGCAGTCAAACTGCGTCTCGATCGTCCCGGTGGAGACAGAGCTGGGCCGCAAGCGCGCGATTGATCAGTCGTCCTGCAACAAGGATTTCAGCTGCGTGAACGGGTTTTGCCCGTCCTTTGTGACTGTCGAAGGGGCGAAGCCACGCAAGCGCGAGGCGTTGCAGATGGAGCTGCCGGACCTGCCTGACCCCGTCCTGCCCGAGATCAAAGGCACGCATAACGTGGTGATCACCGGGGTTGGCGGCACGGGTGTTGTGACCATCGGCGCGGTGCTGGCGATGGCGGCGCATCTGGACGGCAAAGGCGCGGGCATGATGGAGATGGCGGGGCTGGCCCAAAAGGGCGGTGCCGTACATATCCATTGCCGTCTGGCGAACCGGCCTGAGGATATCTCCGCCATTCGGGTGGCGACCGGGGAGGCGGACACGCTGATCGGCGGCGATCTTGTAGTGAGCGCCGGGGCCAAGACGCTTGGGCTGCTGAAACCGGGCTCTGCCGGGGCGGTGGTGAATGCACATGAGATCATCACCGGGGATTTCACGCGGGATACGGAATTCTCTTTGCCATCTGACAGGTTACGGCTGTCGCTTGAGGCGAAACTGCGCGACCGGCTGGACGTGTTTGACGCGTCCGAGCTGGCCAAGGTGATGATGGGGGACTCGATCTTTTCCAACATGATGATCTTTGGCGCAGCCTGGCAACGTGGGCTGATCCCGGTGGCGCAGGCGGCGATTATCCGGGCGATTGAGCTGAACGGGGCCGCGCCGGAGCGCAACATCCGGGCGTTTGAACTGGGCCGCTGGGCTGTGCTGCATCAGGAACATGCGTCCGTGATGCTGGAGAGCAATGTCGTACCGCTTCCCAAATCGCTGGATGAGAAGATCACCTTTCGTGCGGATCATCTGGTGGCCTATCAGGGCAAGGGGCTGGCCCGGAAATATCGCAAAGCACTGGATCGGATTGAGGATGTTTCCCTGCGCGAAGCCGTGGCAAAAGGCTATCATAAGCTGTTGTCTTACAAGGATGAATATGAGGTGGCCCGGCTGCATCTGGAGACAGAGGCCAAGGCACGCGAGGCGTTTGAGGGTGACCTGACGCTGACCTATCATCTGGCCCCGCCGATGGT
>CALFWN010000039.1 GCA_937928335.1 uncultured Litoreibacter sp.
TCCGAGCCGCTGTTCCACGCGCTGAAAGGCGCGGGGCTGAAGATTGTCGTGTTTCTGCACGATCTGATCCCGCTTGAATTCCCGACATTGCAACGCGAGGGGAGCGTGGCTGACTTTGACCGTAAGGTGGGTGTCATTGCAGGGGAAAGCAGTTTGGTGATCACAAATTCAAAAGACTCACAGCGAAAGATCAAGGCTGAGATCAAACAGCGCGGTGACGATATCCCGATGGCCCATGCTCATCTAGGCATTGATGTCCCCGCACCTGAGCTGACCAGAAAAGCTCAAGTTAGACCCTATTTTCTTACAATTGGGACTGTAGAGCCACGCAAGAACCAGTCCTTTCTTCTCGATATCTGGCAAGAGCTGGAAAGCGACCTCCCAGAGGATGCGATGCCCGAGCTTCACATTATCGGGCAACGTGGCTGGGCAGGTGACGATGTGATCACAAGACTGGACAGTCTCAGAGCAAACCCTTGGGTCCATGAATATTCCGACATGAAAGATACCGACCTATGGGCGCTGCTCGCCCATGCTCATGCCCTGCTGTTTCCCAGTCTTGCCGAGGGGTTCGGCCTGCCCTCTTTGGAAGCTGCCGCCCTTGGAACCCCTGTGATCTGTGGCGATCTTGCCATTCATCACGAGCTGTTGGGCGACTACCCCGTTTACCTGGACCTGCAAGACCGATACCTTTGGAAAAAAACAATAATCGAGCACGCAGGGACAGAGCTGAGCAGCCTTCGAAACGCATGTGCGCAACACAAGCCGCAGATACCAGGTTGGGATGCACATTTCGCCCACGTTAACCATGCGGTCATGGGGCGTATCTAGCATGACCCTGACAGGAGCACGGCCGGGACGACTATGGGCCTTCTGAAATCATATCGTCTGCGACTTGAACGTCGCCGCTGGCGTGCGCGTGCTTTTCGCAAGCGGCGTGAGCTGTCAGAGCTGCGCAATCGTACGCAACAGATCGGCAATCGTGACGTTCTTCTATTCTGCACCCTGCGCAATGAACGTATCCGTCTGCCCTATTTTCTCTCTTATTATCGGGAGCTTGGCGTTGATCACTTCTTCTTCGTGGATAATGGATCAAGCGACGGTTCCGCCGAATATCTGGCAGAGCAGATGGATGTCTCGATCTTCCAGACCGGGGAGAGCTACAAGCGCGCGCGGTTTGGTGTGGACTGGCTGAACTGGCTGCAAATGCGCTATGCGCATGGCCATTGGTCCCTGACCGTCGATATTGACGAATTCTTCATCTATCCGTTCTGCGATACGCGGCCGATCCGGGCGTTAACCGATTGGCTTGACGCCTCTTCGGTGAAATCTTTTGGCACGATGCTGCTTGATATGTATCCGAAAGGCCCGATTGACGGCGCGATCTATCACGAGGGGGACGACCCGTTCACCATCTCGCCGTGGTTCGACAGCGGCAATTACACGATCCAGAAGAACACCAAATACGGGAATCTCTGGATACAAGGTGGCCCCCGTGCCCGCGCGTTTTTCTACGATAATGCCGAACGCGCGCCTGCGATGAACAAGATCCCGCTGGTGAAATGGAACCGGGCCTATGCCTATGTCAGCTCCACCCATATGTTGCTGCCGCGCGGGCTGAACCTCGTCTATGATGAATGGGGCGGAGAGAAGACATCAGGCTGTCTGCTCCACGCCAAATTCCTGGATGTGTTCAAGGAAAAATCCGCCGAAGAGATGGAGCGGAAACAGCATTTTGCCAATAGCCATGAGTATAAAGCCTATAATCAGGGTCTATCTGACAGCCCTGACCTGTGGTGCCAATGGTCTGAGAAATACATCAATTGGCGTCAGCTTGAGATTCTCGGGCTCATGTCGAAAGGCAATTGGGCATGAGCGTCGGGTTCATCATGCTGGTCCACGAGGCACTGGACCGCGCCGCCTTGGTAGCGCGGCATTTCTGTGATCACAACAAACCCGTCGTGATCCATGTCGATAAGCGCGTCGATGATGACAATGCAAACTGGTTAAGGCAAAGGCTGGCCGATTGTCCGAATGTAGTCTTTTGTGACCGTCATGCCTGCGAATGGGGCAGCTGGTCCATCGTTCAGGCGACCCAGACCGCCAGCGCGCTGATGCTGGAGCGCTTCGGGCAGGTGCGCCATATCATGCTGGCCAGTGGCTCCTGCCTGCCGTTGCGTCCTGTGGACGAGCTGGAACGCTACCTCTCCGACCGTCCGCGCACCGATTTCATCGAATCTGTCACCACTGACGAGGTCGACTGGACCGTGGGCGGCCTTAGTCAGGAGCGCTTTATCCTGCGCTTCCCTTTCTCCTGGAAAAAGCACCGCCGCCTGTTCGATACTTATGTCCGCCTCCAGCGCGCTGTGAAATACGAGCGCACCATCCCCGATGGGCTGACCCCTCATCTCGGATCGCAATGGTGGTGCCTGACAAGGCAAACCCTGTCCGCCATCCTGCAAGACCCGCGCCGCGCGGAATTTGACGCTTATTTCTCGCGGGTCTGGATACCGGATGAGAGCTATTTCCAAACGATTG
>CALFWN010000040.1 GCA_937928335.1 uncultured Litoreibacter sp.
GGGCGCGATCACCCCGTCAATGACAAAATGGCCAAGCGCCACGCTGAGCGCGGCAAATCCGCGAAACAGATCAAGCGAATAAAAACGGTTTACTGACATAAAAACATATGACCGACATGGTCCTCAAAACGGGGCAGCGCGCTGCTGATACCGGTGGCACACAAACTCACATGCCCGAAACCGGGGCAATGCTCTGGATCGTAACTCCCATGAAAGGTGCCGCTGGGTCAAGAAAACGCTGTATTGCCAGATTGCAGACAGGCACGCGCGGCCCTTTGAACGGGCGGCGCGGGTGCGCGGCTCGGAAAAGCACATGGGCTCGCGGCCGCAATTCCCCGTCGACGCAGGCGGGCGGCGGGGCTAGGGTCTTTGCTATGAAGCGATCCCATATCAACGACATTCTGGCCGAGGCCGACGCAATGATGCGCCGTTTCGGCTTCGTGCTGCCGCCCTTTGCCTATTGGACGCCTGAGGACTTCAAGGCCAGGGCACCCTCTGCCCGCCACGTCATCGACGCACGCTGCGGCTGGGATATCACCGATTATGGCAAGGGTGATTTCGACAGGATGGGGCTGTTTCTTTTCACCCTGCGCAACGGGCTTTTGTCTGACCTGCAAGGCGGGGGCGGCATGTGCTATGCCGAGAAACTGCTGATCTCGCGCCGTGACCAGCTGTCGCCGATGCACACCCATGTCATCAAGGCCGAGGATATCATCAACCGGGGCGGGGCTGATCTGGTGATCGAGCTCTATGGCTCGGATGACACAGGCAATTTTGCGGCGGATCGCGGGGGGCAGGTGATGTGTGACGGCATCGCGCGCGCCTACAAACCCGGCGAGAAACTGGTCTTCAAGCCCGGCGAAAGCGTCACCCTGCGCCCCGGCGACTGGCACGCCTTCTGGGGGGAGGGCGGCGATGTGCTGATCGGGGAGGTGTCAACCGTCAATGATGACGAGACCGACAACATCTTCCGCGAACCCATTGGCCGTTTTGCCACGATCGAGGAAGACGTGGCCCCGACCCATCTGTTGGTCAGCGACTATGCTGAATGGCTCGACAAAGCCTAGAGGCCAGGCTCAATCCCCCAGCTTGGCATGGACCTCATCAAGGTCGATCTCCCCGATGGGCATCTTGTTGCCGGGGTCCTGGGCGTCATATTTGAACAGCTGAAAGTCGCGCTTGTAGATCTCGTAGACCAGATGCATCGACAGGTCGTCGAAATAATCCTCGATGGGATGCGCGCGTTTGGGGCCGTGGCCTTCGCTTTCATTGAACCGCGGCACGGCTTCGATATCGACCTTGACCGGCGTCTCTACCGCGTCGAGCACGGATTTCATGCCGTCATTGAAGGTCTCGGTGAAGAAGATGTTGTCATAGCGCCCGCCATTGACGATGAAGGTCGAGATATGGCCCGACATGGCTGACCAGTGGATGTCGGGGTCCATCGGACGCCGCCAGCGGATGGTGTCGCGGGCAAACAGCAGGAAACGGCGGAAGCTGTTGATCTGGTCGAACTCGAAGCCATTCTCGGGGTCTCCGACCTCGATCCCGTATTTCTGCACCAGAAGCGGCACCAGATTGCCCCGGTAGCGTTTGCCGTTGCGCTGGATGCCGCAGATCTTGTCAAAGAAGGACGACAGGATGCGCCCGTAAGGGTTGCGCACGCAGGTAAAGGCGTAGCTTTCATGCCCCTTCACATTGCGCTCGATCAGGGGCTGGCTGTCTTCAAGGGCCCATTTATGCAGCTTGTCCCTGGCGTCATGAATGTCGCCGTCAAAATAGCTGCCATGATCGGAATAATACATGATCTGGCCGATGGATGAGCAGGCGCATTTGGGCACCACACGGTACACCATGCTTTCACTTTCGGTCATCCAGGTGCCTGGAAATCCCATAACGCCACTCACTTCTCACTTTAACGGCGTTTTGTTTACCGTTTCGACACAATTTCAGCCACATAACGACAGAGGGGCTGTTTATTCAACAGTCTCTGGGGTTATGTGGAGACGGTTAACAAAGTGATAAGCGACAGGTGGGTCCTTAATCCAGATGGCAAAAATCGCATTCATTTTGCTGTGTCACAAAGACCCCAAGGCCATCATCGAGCAGGCCGAGCGCCTCACCGCCGCTGGCGACAGCATGGCGATCCATTTTGACGCCTCCTCGGACGCGGCTGACTATGCCCTGATCAAAACTGCGCTGGGCGACAACCCCAACGTCGCCTTCTCGCAAAAACGCATCAAATGCGGCTGGGGGGAATGGTCGCTGGTGGAGGCCACGTTGCGCGCGCTGCGCGCCGCCGTGGACGCCTTCCCGCGGGCCACGCATTTCTACATGCTTTCGGGCGATTGCATGGCGATCAAATCCGCCGATTACGTGCATGAATTCCTCGATGCCCGCGATGCAGACTATATCGAAAGTTTCGACTATTTCGCCTCGGACTGGATCAAGACCGGCATGAAGGAGGACCGGCTGATCTACCGGCACTGGTTCAATGAGCGCACCCGCAAGCAGCTGTTCTACGCCTCATATCACGCGCAAAAGCGGCTGGGGCTGACGCGCAAGATACCCGAAGACCTGCAGATGATGATCGGGTCGCAATGGTGGTGCCTGCGGCGGCGGACGGTGGAATGGGTGCTTGATTTCGTGCAGGCGCGCCGCGACGTGACGCGGTTTTTCAAGACCACATGGATACCCGATGAGACCTTCTTTCAGACGCTGGTGCGCCATCTGGTGCCCTCGGGCGAGATCGAGGCGCGGTCGCTGACCTTCCTGATGTTCTCGGATTACGGAATGCCGGTGACCTTCTATAATGACCATTACGACCTGCTCCTGAGCCAGGATTATATGTTTGCGCGCAAGATCTCGGGCGATGCGCTGGAGCTGAAGGCCAAGCTGGGCGCGCTTTACGCATCAGAACGGATGGATTTTCAGACCTCCAATGAGGGCCAGACGCTGTTTCGCTTTCTCACCGGCCGGGGCCGGGTGGGGCAGCGCTTCGGGCCGCGCTTCTGGGAAAGGCAGGCCCGCCTTGGCCGGGAGCGCGAGCTGCTGGTGATCGCATGCAAGAAATGGCACGTCGCCAAGCGGCTGCTGCACCGGGTTATGGAGCGTACGGAGCTGCGCGGCACGGAATATCTGTTTGACGAGGAAGACACGCCGATGCCCGATCTGGGCGGCATCCAGACCACCCGCGACAAGCGCAGCCGCCACCACCGGGCGCTGCTGCGGCTGCTCTATGACCACTATGACACGGGCCGCATGGTGATCTGCCTGGACCCGTCCAACCTTGATTTGCTGCGCGACCTCTTTGCCGACAGCGCCACCACCAGACTTCTTGAGATCGAATGCCGGTTTGGCGACGACTACCTTCTGGGCCATGCGATGCGGGTCGGGCTGGCAGGCGAGATGACCCCGCAGGACACCATCGACCGGCTGCTGCCCACGGTGCGCCATAATTTCGAGTTCGAGGCCGACCAGATCCGCGACGCGGGCTTCCCCGGCACCTACAAGATCAGTGAATATAACGGGGTTGAGGACAACATTGTAGCGCTGGCGGGCTTTTTGGATGTTGCCGAGGACACCGCCCGCGATATTCTGGACGCTGACTACCTCTATGTAGATTGATGGAGCACCCCGAGCATGGGCTTTGAGTATGACGACCAGAACATCTTCGCCAAAATCCTGCGCGGCGAGATCCCCAATGACACGGTTTTCGAGAGCGATCACGCGCTGGCCTTCCGCGACATCACCCCGCAGGCGCCGACCCATGTGCTGGTGATCCCCAAAGGGCCTTACATGTCGCTGGACCATTTCACCCAGGAGGCGTCAGAGGCGGAGCTGGTGGGCTTCATGCGCGCGGTGGGCGAGGTCTGCCGGATCGAGGGCGTCAGCCAGGACGGCTTCCGCGCGATCTCGAATGCGGGGCGCGACGGGGTGCAGGAAGTGCCGCATCTGCATGTCCATATTCTTGGCGGCCGCTCCCTTGGCCGCATGTTGGCGCGCGAAACCTGACCTGATTGAGCCGCGTGCCGCGGCGCATGATATTTGGTATGGGTTGCCGGCCTGAGCCCCCTTGTGGGCAGGTGTGGCGCAGCTATGATGTGGCGCAGCGAAACCCGAGGAATCCCGATGTCCCAAAAGCCCGAATTTGACGCGCCCGAAACCGAAATGGTCAGCCAGTACCGCATTGCCTGCGACGGCGGCGAAGGCGCTCTGGGCCATCCGCGCGTCTGGCTGCAAATCCCGCAGGACACCGGCTGGGTAGAATGCGGCTATTGCGACAAGCGCTACATCCACACCGACCACGAGCAGGCCTGATGGCGTTCGGCAAGGGCTGCCATCTGCATCTGATCGACGGCTCGGCCTTCATTTTCCGCGCCTATCACGCGCTGCCCCCGCTGACGCGCAAATCCGACGGGCTGCCCATCGGTGCTGTCTCGGGCTTTTGCAACATGTTGCAACGCTATGTGGATGACAATGCAGGCCCCGACGCGCCGACCCATGTGGCGGTGATCTTCGACAAG
>CALFWN010000041.1 GCA_937928335.1 uncultured Litoreibacter sp.
CCATGAGGCGCCTTCTCAAATTACTGGTTTTCCTGATTGTGATGGGTATCGCCGCCATTATTGGCTATGCCTATTTCGGCGACCTGACCCCCAATCGGATCGAGGTCAATCAACCGGTGGAGCTGGATGCAAATTAGCAAACCGGGCTTGGCCGCAGGCGTTTGGACGGCGCTGACTGTTTGGACGGGTCTGGCCCCCTTGCCGGTGCTGGCCCAATCACAGGAAGCCCCGCTTTCCGCCATTGAGTGGCTCTCTGACGTGGTGCGCGGGGATGGCGCGGCATTGCCCGAAGCCTCGGACGAAGGCGCCAATGACGTCGCGATTTCGGCGACGGCAACGCAGGTGACAACCATGACGCTGGGCCAGCTGAAACTTGACGCTGTGGGGCTATTGCCGCGTGCGACCACCGGCCTGCCCGCTGATTTCTGGGCGCGCTCCTCTGTGCAGGATCTTGTGCCGATTTTGCGCAACCTGCGCGGGGACCTGCCCCCGCCACTGTCACAATTTCTCACCACGCTCCTGCTGGCAGAGCTCCCTGCCCCGGTTGACAGCACCGATGACGCAGAGATGTTTCTGGCGCGCGTCGACAAGTTTCTTGAACTTGGCGCTCTGGATCAGGCGCAGGCTCTTTTGGCACGGGCCGGGCCTGCGCGGCCCGAGGTATTTGGCCGTTGGTTCGATGTCAGCCTGCTGACGGGACAGGAAGATCAGGCCTGCGTGACCATGCAGCAGACCCCCTCCATCGCGCCGACATACCCTGCCCGGATCTTATGTCTGGCCCGGAACGGCGATTGGGCCGCGGCCGCGTTGACCTTGAACACAGGCAAGGCGCTGGGGGTCATCACCGACAAGGAAGATGCCCTATTGGCGCGGTTTCTGGACCCCGACCTGTTTGAAGGCGAACCCTTCCTGCCAGTGCCGGACCGCATCACGCCGCTTTATTTCCGAATGCACGAGGCTATTGGCGAGCCCCTTTCTCTGGGTGGCCTGCCACACGCTTTTGCCTATCGGGGCCTGTCGGAAACCAATGGCTGGAAGGCACGGCTATCCGCGGCAGAACGTCTAGTGCGCACCGGGGCGATTGCACCGGGCACGCTGTTCTCGCTCTATTCGGAACGCAGCCCCGCAGCCTCGGGTGGGGTTTGGGACCGCGCGCGGGCCATTCAGGAGTTCGAAGCCGCACTTGCATCCTCCGATCCCGCGCGGATCGCGGCGACCCTCGCCCCCGCCATGCGGGCCATGCGCAGCGCCGGGCTGGATCACGCCTTTGCCCAAAGCTACGGGCCAAAACTCATTGATGCGGGATTGACCGGGGACGCGGCCAGCAGTGCCGCAAGAGCCGCCTTCATGTCGAAAGACTACGAGGTGGCTGCCAACAGCCCGCTGGCAAATGTGGCCCCTGCGCTCTGGTCCGCTGTGGCCAAGGGTCAGCTGGGCGAGCAGAGCAGCGAAGATGCGTTGGAAGCGGCCATCATTGCAGGGTTCAGCGCGGCGAAGCCGCCCGCAGCATTTGCAGAGCCGCTCGGTGAGCGCCGCTTGGGCGAGGTTGCCTTGCAGGCAATAGCCCTGCTGGCAGATGGGCCGCGCACCGACCCTGCGGATGTCGAACGCGGCCTCGCCGCCTTGAGTATTCTGGGGCTGGATGACATCGCCCGTCAAACCGCGCTGCATATGTTGCTGACACGGCCACGCGCATGAGCGGCATCAGCGCAGAGGCTTCGCGCTGGATTGAAAGTTTTCTCGAAGCGCAGGCCGCCGAGCTGGATGCGTCGGAAAACACCCGGCTGGCCTATGGTCGTGATCTCATCGACGCCGCTGACTGGCTTGAACGGAAGAATGTGGGCTTTCAGACGGCTATGCGCGAGCATATCGAAGGCTATCTCATCGCCTGCGACGCGGCGGGCCTTGCACGCTCGACACGGGCCAGACGGCTGTCATCGCTCAAACAGCTCTACCGATTTGCCTATGAAGAAGGGTGGCGCACCGATAACCCGGCGATCCAGATCAAAGGACCGGGCAAGGAGAAATCCTTGCCCAAGACACTCTCAGTGGACGAGGTCGACCGCCTGCTGGGCGCGGCCCAAACCTCTGCCCGGACCCAAAGGGACCGCATCCGCAACACCTGCATGATGGAGCTGCTTTACGCGACGGGGATGCGCGTGAGCGAACTGGTCACCCTGCCCGTCTCGGCCACCAGAGGTGATCCACGGATGATCCTGGTGCGGGGCAAAGGCGACAAGGAGCGCATGGTGCCGCTCTCCCCGGCCGCGCGCGACGCGCTCGCGCTTTGGATCGATACCCGCGACGATCAGGAAGACAGCGCCCGCAAGAAAGGTGTCGCGCCGTCCCGGTTCCTGTTCCCTTCGCGCGGCAAGGCGGGCCATATCACCCGGCACCGCTTTTACATGCTGATCAAGGAGCTTGCTGTCGCTGGCGGCGTCTCCCCCGATAAGGTCACGCCCCACACATTGCGCCACGCCTTTGCCACGCATCTGCTGGCCGGGGGCGCGGATCTGCGCGCAATCCAGACCCTGCTTGGTCACGCCGATATCTCCACAACCGAGATCTACACCCATGTCATCGACGAACGCCTCAAAGAGCTGGTGCTGCAAAAACACCCTTTGGCGGAGAAAGATTAGGCGCAGCGGCTCCTATGTCGCAGGCCATGCGGCA
>CALFWN010000042.1 GCA_937928335.1 uncultured Litoreibacter sp.
CCCCGGTCCGCCAGGGGCAGGCAGCCCAGCCACTCGGTCACCGAATTGGCGTTCTCGGGCGCGACCAGCAACAGCAGGATGTCGCCCGTCTGCACCTTGGTCTTGCGCATCTGCGAGCGGACCGTTTTGCCCTGCCGCGAGATGCCCATCAGCACCGCCTGCTGGCGCCATGTCAGCCCCACCGCCTGTGCGGTCTTGCCGGCAATGCGCGACTGGTCGGTGACGACCACCTCGATCACGGTGAGACCCTCGCCTTCGGCCCGCAAAATCCCCTCGCGCTTGTCATCGGCAAATTGCAGTGACTTGGCTGCGCGGAACTCGTCCAGCGCGTCGGGCGTCGCCTCCAGCACCAGCGCGTCGCCCGCGCCGATCACCCGGTTCTGGCCCGAGCCATAACGCCGCTTGCCGCCCTGAATGATGCCGATCACGGCGACATCGGCCTTCTCGGCATCCTCGTTCAGGCTGCTCAGCCGCTGGCCGATCAGCTTGCTGCCCTCCGGCACCACCAGCTCGGCGATATATTCGGCGTAATCCTCCATCGGGTCGCCGCTCTGATGCACGCCGGTCTTTTGCGGGATGAACCGCCAGCCGATCAGGGCCACAAAAGCCAGCCCCGCAATCGCGGTCACGCCGCCCACGGGGGCAAAGTCAAACATCTTGAACGGCGCGCCCAGATTATCCTGCCGGATCGAGGCGATGATGATATTGGGCGGCGTGCCAATCAGCGTCACCATGCCCCCCAGAATGGTCGCAAAAGACAGCGGCATCAGCGACAAAGACGGCGCGCGGCCCGCCTTGCGGGCGGTCTGGATATCGACCGGCATCAGCAGCGCCAATGCAGCCACATTGTTCATGAAGGCCGACAACACGCCGCCCACCACGCCCATCAGCGCGATATGCGCGCCCAGCTTGCGCGAGGCATCCACCAATGTCCGGGTGATCAGGAACACAGCGCCCGAGCGCACCAGCCCGGCCGAGACCACCAGCACCAAAGCCACCACCAGCGTCGCCGAATGGCCAAAACCCGCAAAGGCGTCCTTGGTCTCCACGACGCCCAGAACCACCCCCAGCATCAACGCGGAAAACGCCACCAGATCATAGAGCCATCTGCCCCAGAGCAGGAACACAAAGACACCGCCGAACAGGGAGAAGAGGATGATTTGGTCTGTTGTCATGCCGCCGAGACTGCCCTGTCTGCGCCTCCGGCGAAAGAGGGATTGCAGCTTGCGTTGCGACAACGCCGATCTGCGCCGTATTGCAGGCCGCCGCCGCCTTGGCTATGAGGGGCTGCGACATCCAGACGAAGAGGGAAGATCCGATGGCAGGTCACTCGAAATGGGCAAATATTCAGCACCGTAAGGGACGGCAGGACAAGCTGCGCTCGAAGCTGTTTTCCAAGCTCGCCAAGGAGATCACCGTGGCCGCCAAGATGGGTGACCCGGACCCCGACAAAAACCCCCGCCTGCGCCTTGCCGTCAAGGAGGCCAAAAGCCAGTCCGTGCCCAAGGATGTGATCGACCGCGCGATCAAGAAAAGCCAGGGCGGGGATGCCGAGAATTATGACGAGATCCGTTATGAGGGCTACGGCCCCGGCGGGGTGGCGGTGATCGTGGAGGCGATGACCGACAACAAGAACCGCACCGCCTCGACCGTGCGCTCGACCTTCTCGAAGAATGGCGGCAATTTGGGCGAGACCGGCTCTGTGGGGTTCATGTTCGACCGCAAGGGGCAGGTGATGTACCCCGCAGATGCGGGCGATGCCGACACCGTGATGATGGCCGCCATCGAGGCGGGAGCTGAGGATTGCGAAAGCTCCGAGGAAGGCCATGTCATCATCTGCGCTGATACGGATCTGAACACCGTCTCCACCGCGCTGGAGGCTGCGCTGGGCGAGAGCGAATCGACCAAGCTGATCTGGCAGCCCACCACCACGACCGAGCTGGATCTCGACGGCATGACCAAGCTGATGAAGCTGGTTGATGCGCTGGAAGATGATGACGACGTCCAGACAGTCACCGCCAATTTCGAGGCCTCTGACGAGGTCATGTCCCAGCTTGAATAGGTCAGCTTGGGCAAGCGCGGGCGGGATTTAGGTATTTTTGCCAAGATGAAGCTGTGAGCCTGAGCGCTTTATTGGCGGGCTATGCTATCGGGTTTTCCCTGATCCTGGCCATCGGGGCGCAGAACGCTTTTGTGTTGCGCCAGGGGCTGCGGCGCGCCCATGTGTTTGCGGTTTGCCTGACCTGTAGCCTGTCGGAAGTCGTGCTGGTCAGCATCGGGGTGTTCGGCTTTGGCCGGTTGACCGAGCTGGCGCCTTGGTTTTCCACCGCGATGCTGTGGGGCGGGGCGCTGTTTCTCTTTGTCTATGGCGCGTTCTGCTTCCGCTCCGCCTGGCGGGGCAGCGCCGGGTTGCAGGCCGGCGGCGCGGCAGAGACCAGCCTGAAGGCCACCATCCTGACCTGTCTGGCCTTCACCTGGCTGAACCCGCACGCCATCCTGGCTAAGATACTCGCCGGCGATTTCGGCCAGTCGTCCCCACAAAGTGACGTCGAAGAAATTGGCCTCATCCACCCACT
>CALFWN010000043.1 GCA_937928335.1 uncultured Litoreibacter sp.
TGCGCGAGATGGAAGCCACGCCGCATTCAGGCCAATGCAATCATGGCCGCCCGACCTATGTGGAATTGAAACTGGCCGATATCGAACGGTTATTCGGACGCACATGATCCAGATTGGCACCTATACATTCGACCTCAGCGACCCGCTGGTGATCGCGGCGATGGTTGGCGCAGCTGTCGTGCTGCTGATCCTTTTGCTGGTGATCCTGTCACTCAGAGCCTCCGCACGCTCAGCGCGGGCGGCAGAGCCACTGATGGGGCAGGTGGGCCAGCTTGCACAGACGGTGCAAAGCCTCAGCCAGGGGCAGGCACAGCTGACGGGCGGCTTGGAGGGTGTCTCCAAATCGCAGGCAATGACTTTGCAAACGATGGAAGTGCGCATGGCCGAGGTGCAGCAAAAGATGGCGGAGCGGCTGCATGAAAACGCGATGAAAAGCGCGCGCTCGCTCTCGGACCTGCAAGAACGGATGAATGATACGCTGCATGGCTCGTCTGAGAAAACAACGAAGTCGCTGACCCAGCTTCAGGAGCGTCTGGCCACCATCGACCGGGCGCAAACCAATATCGAGAAACTGTCCGGTGACGTGTTGTCATTGCAGGATATCCTGTCCAACAAGCAAACGCGCGGGGCTTTTGGGGAAATCCAGCTGAATGACATCGTCACCAAGGCGATGCCCTCTGACAGCTACTCCTTTCAAACCACGCTCTCAAACGGCAAACGGGCGGATTGCCTGATCAACCTGCCCAACCCGCCCGGCCCTATCGTGATTGACGCCAAGTTTCCCTTGGAGGCCTATGAGGCACTGGTCGCAGCAGAGACGAAAGACGACCAGGCTCGCGCATTGACCGCCCTGGGGCAGGCGGTGCGGGTGCATATTCGCAAGATCTCGGAAAGCTACCTGATCGAGGGCGAGACTGCAGATGGGGCTTTGATGTTCCTGCCCTCCGAGGCGGTCTATGCCGAATTGCACGCGAAACTGCCCAATATCATCCGGGAGGGGTTTGACGCCCGTGTATGGATCGTGTCGCCCACCACCTGCATGGCCACGCTGAACACCATGCGGGCTATCCTGAAAGATGCCCGGATGCGGGAGCAAACTGGCGAGATACGCAAAGCCTTGCGGCAACTTCATCGCGATGTCGAAATCATCGGCGAAAAGGCGGGCAAGCTGGAGACGCATCTGCGTCAGGCGGGTGATGATGTGGCAGGGGTGATCACGGCGGCGACACGGGCGGGCAAACGCGCCGACCGGCTGGACAACTTTGACTTTGAAGAGCTGGCCCCGGATGCCGGGACCAATGTTGTGCCTCTTGAAAAGCCGCTTGAATAAAGAAAACCGGCGCGAAGGCCGGTTTTCTCAATGCTCTAAGGGCAAGCAAGTTCCCGAAACCTGCCTATAGGTCGTATGGTCGAATTTCGGACCTCTTGCGTGTCCTTCTTTTGACCAGCAGCTCTTTCAAGCTGCATTGTATGTCCCAAAGCGCCAGCGACATCAGGCGGCCATGAACAGGTTGTGCATGGCGATGCTTTGACTGCCGTGATCCTCAGTCTCATCACCCATCCGCGCCGGGCCTGTCGAGATCAGGTCGACATTGCGGACAACGGACAGGTCATGAGTGATACGCACGATCTTGCGAGCGTGCATACGAGTGTAGCGAGATTCGATCCGAACAGTCACAGGTGGTAGCCTCATCCAAGCAAGGCCCCCAACCCAGCGTCAGCAAAAGGTTGCGATATTGTTAAAGACCCAGCAAGTAATTGAATCCATACCTAAATTGCGGCAGAAAAGTGGCGGCTGGGTTGCCGTGCCCTGCTAGATACGCGCCCATTTTTGGGCAATCCGCTGCACAAATCCCGAGAAATGCAACGGCGCATCCGTGGCCGCGAGGCAAATGCACGGACCGCTCTCGTCAGCCACAGGCTTGTGGTGATCATCCTCGGTCGCAATCTCGATATCGCCACGGGCAAACCGATCACGCTCGTCCCGGAATGCGCCTTGCAACACCAGCGTCAGCTCTGTGCCGTGGTGGCCGTGATCCGGCATTTCGCAGCCTGCGGGAATGTGCAGCAAGCGAACGGAGGCCGAGCTGGAGGTTTTCAGGATCGCCTGACGCACACCCATGCCGAGCTTGCTCCATTTCACCTGATCGGGATCTGGGCCGATATAATCCATCAGAACCTGCGGATAGATGCTGCTTGTCGGCTTGGACACAACGGGCCTCACCTTCTCGGGTCCGACAGAATCCAGCAGGTCAGCAGCGGCCATTTCCATTGTGACAGAGCCTGCCTCTTCCAGCACGGCGCCGCCCACCGCGTCAAAGGCGCCAAGCCTTGCCCGGCATTCGTCACACATGGAAATGTGGCTCGCGACAACAAGGTTGAAGGCCTCCGGCAATGTGCCGGCGGAGTATCCCATAAGCAGGGCATCATCGAGGTGGTGGTTGATTTGTGTCATATTTCGTTTCGCTTCATGTTGTGGCGCAGACGTTCGAGCGCCAGCCGGATACGTGATTTGATCGTGCCAAGTGGCAGACCGGTTTCGGAGGCGATCTCCGCATGGGTCAGATCGCCAAAATATGCTTTCTGGATAAGGTCCCTTTGTTTATCCGGCAGGGTCGCCATTGCGGCGACAAGCTGCGTGCTTTCTTGCTGGAGCCCTAACAGCTCTTCTGGTTCGGGCTCCGCTTCCGGCCCCCATGTCAGTTCTTCCGGTTCAGGCCGTCTTTCCTTGCGCAACAGGTCGATGCGCCGGTTTCGCGCGATGGTGAAAATCCAGGTCGCCACCGAGGCCCGCGACGGATCAAACATATCCGCCTTGCGCCAGAGCGTGATCATCACGTCCTGCGTGCATTCCTCGGCCATGCTCATATTTGATCCCGATTTCACCAGGAATGCTTTCACCCGTGGTCCGAAATGGTCAAAAATAGCCGCAAATGCCGTACGGTCGCGCTCAAGGCTGATGCGCGACATACATTCGACCCACTTCGTGTTTTCAGTCATATTACTCGGTTGTATGCGCCGTTTTGTTGTGTTGCCCAATACCGGGGCCGAAGCTGCGTCTTCTGCAGAAATTGGCATACCATATGGCTGCCCGACGGTCTCAACTTCTTTGAACATACAATATCTACGTCACAAAGACGCTATCGGATCAGATAATTCTCTTTAATCCGTCTGGACGATGTGGCCGTATGACCAATCACTACCAAAATCGTGCTGGAGACCTGAATGCCCTTTGAAAATTTGCCTGTGGCGCCGAAACGAATTGCTGTGATCGGCGGGGGCATCTCCGGAATGGGTGCGGCGCACCAATTATCCCGCGATCACATTGTCACCCTCTTTGAGGCAGAACCGCGTCTGGGCGGTCACGCCAGAACAGTTTTGGCCGGCCGAAACGGCACGCAGCCGGTCGATACCGGCTTCATCGTTTACAACGACATCAACTACCCCAACCTCGTGCGGCTTTTTGATGAGCTTCACGTGCCAACGGTTGAGAGCGACATGAGCTTTGGCGTGTCTATCAAAGGCGGCCGGCTGGAATACGCGCTGGCCAGCTACGACACGATCTTCGCCCAGCGCCGCAACGTGGCCGACCCGCGCTTCCTTCGGATGCTGCGCGACATCATGCGGTTCAACACCCGCGCGCCCGAGATGACCAGATTTTCTGATCAGAGCATCGGCGACTTTCTGGCCGTGCTTGGCACCGGCAAATGGTTTCGGGACCATTATCTGCTGCCGCTCACCGGCGCCATCTGGTCGACACCTTTGACCCGCATGATGGATTTCCCGGCGCAGACCCTTGTGAAATTTCTGAAAAACCACGGCCTGACCGGCTATCATGACCCGCATCAATGGCGCACGGTGCAGGGCGGATCGGCGCAATATGTCTCGCGGCTGCAATCGAGCCTCACCTCGAAAGGCGCCGATATCAGGCTTCGCGCGCCGATCTCATCTGTTTCGCGCGGTGTCATGGGGGTCGAGATCACCCCTCAGGGCGGCGTCACCGAGACCTTCGATGAGGTGGTGTTTGCCTGCCATTCCGATCAGGCGCTGTCGATCCTGGCCGACGCTTCCGAGCAGGAGCGCACCGCGCTTGGGGCTGTGCGGTATCAGCCGAATACTTCCGTATTACATGCCGACACCTCGTTGATGCCGAAGCGGCGCAAGGTTTGGTCCAGCTGGACCTATTGCGAGGACAAGTCCGGGGCCAGCGAGAAGATCGACCTGACCTATTGGATGAACTCGCTGCAGCCAATCCCGCGGGATGACCCGATGTTTGTGACCCTCAACACAACGCGGCCCATCCGCGAAGAGCTGATCTACGACACAAACACCTTTATGCACCCGGTCTTTGACCTCGCGGCCATCAGGGCGCAGCAGCAGATCACGGCCATGAACGGGACAAACGCCACATGGTTCTGCGGCGCATGGATGAAGAACGGGTTCCACGAGGACGGTCTGTCCAGCGGGCTCGACGTGGCGGATGCGATCATGGGCGCAGGGCTTTCGGTGGCAGCCGCTTGAACCGGATTGATCATATCGTGGGAACCACGTTCCACGGGCGGAAGGGCAGCGTTGAGAATGCGTTCTCCTACGGCGTGGATTACGTGATGTTTGACCCGGAGGCAAAACCCGCCACACCGGGCCTGTTCTCGCGCAATAGGGGCAACCTCGTCTCCCTCTGGGATCGCGATCACGGCGGAGCGCCAAAATCCGGGACCGGAGCCGCTTGGGTCCGGGAGGTGCTTGCCGTACATGGGCTGGATGATCTGGTCGCCCGGATAGCCCTGCTTGCGCAACCAAGGGTGCTTGGCCATGTCTTCAACCCCGTCAGCTTCTGGCTCGGGTTCGATGCCGAGGGCGGGTTGCGGGTCGTCATCTCCGAAGTGTCCAACACCTATGGCGACCGCCACTCCTATCTGTGCGTGCACGAAGATCGCCGGGTGATCGCCGCCGCCGATACCCTCAATGCCCAAAAGATATTCTACGTCTCGCCCTTTCAGCCTGTCGAGGGCGGCTACCGTTTCAGATTTGATATTCGCGACGACAAGATCGGCATCTGGATCGACTATAGCGCTGGTGAAAACGGGCTCTTGGCAACTTTGACAGGGCGGCGTGTGCCGTTGACCAACCGCTCAATCCTGCAGTCCTGTCTGCGCCGCCCGTTTGGTTCTCGCCGGGTGCTGGGCCTGATCCATTGGCAGGCGCTGAAGCTGTGGTGGAAAGGCGCGTCGTTTCGGACCCGGCCCGAGCCACCCACCAAGGAAATCTCAAGATGAGCGCGCTGGCTCAGGCCCGCACCGACCGCCTGCCGGCATGGTCGCTTTTCGGGGCGATCCTGTCCGCCGCCGGGCTGCCGATCTATATCTATGCGCCAAAGTTCTACGCCGATAATTTCGGGATCAGCCTGACCCTTCTGGGCGCGGTGTTGTTTGGTCTGCGCCTGTTCGATGTGATCCAGGACCCCGTTTTGGGATGGATCAGCGAACGGCTGGGCAAGCTGCGTCGGATCGCCGTTTGGGGCGCCGGTTTGTTGCTTGCAGCCTCTATGTACGGGCTTTTTGCGATCGCGCCGCCTGTCAACGCGGTGATCTGGTTCGCCCTGATGATCACCGGGCTTTTTTCGGCCTTCAGCTTCATGACCATCAACTTCTATGCCGAGGGCATATCCAAGGCCTCCGGCATTGCAGGCGGCCATACCCGTCTGGCGGCTTGGCGTGAAACAGGGGCGCTGCTGGGCGTGTGTCTGGCTGCCGTTGCGCCAAGTGTGCTGACGCCGCTGGCCGACGCTCCGTTTGCAATCTTCGCGGTGTCTTTCTGCCTGTTCGTGCTGGCCGCGTTGCTTTGGATGACGCCCGAATGGACCGGAGCAGGCGCGCAGGAACCTGCCCCGATACGTGCGATTCTGGCGGATACCACTGCGCGCCGCCTGCTGATCCTGGCGCTGATAAACGCGACGCCGCTCGCCGTGTCCTCCACGCTGTTTTTGTTCTTCGTCGAAAGCCGCCTGGATGCGCCGGGATGGGAGGGGCCGCTTCTGGTGCTGTTCTTCCTCGCGGCCGCCGCTTCCAGCCCGTTCTGGGCGCGGCTCTCTGATCGTATCGGGCCGAAAAGGTCGCTTTTATGCGCAATGACGCTGGCGATTGCGTCATTTGCCTGCGTGCTGGCGCTGGGCGCCGGCGATATCTGGTTCTTTGCGCTCATCTGCGTGGCCTCCGGGGCCACTATCGGCGCTGACCTGACATTGCTGCCCGCGATGTTTGCCAAACGTATGGCGCAGGTCTCTCCAAACGGGGGTCAAGGGTTCGGGCTGTGGTCCCTTGTGTCGAAATTTACCCTCGCCTTCGCCGCCGCCGTGCTGTTGCCAATCTTGCAGCTGGCGGGCTTCACCTCTGGTGCGGCGGATAATCCTGAAACAGCCCTGAGCACCCTGACGCTGCTTTACGCGCTGGTGCCGTGCATCCTGAAACTCGTAGCCATCGGCCTTCTGGCCGCCACCCCATTGGAGGACTGACCTATGGACGTTCTACTCTATATCTTGTTCGGCGCAGCGCTTGTGCTGGCCTTTACCTATTTGCACCAAAACAAGATGACGTTCATCTCGCAGCATCCAGACGATTACGAGGCGCATGGCCACGTTCTGAACCTGCGCGAGCACCTGAACGGCCCGATTATCTGCGAGGGGCTATCGCCGCCCACTGGCCATCGCGACTCGACACCGTGCGGACATGCCCATCGACGGGAAAGCGAGCGATCTCGTCCCAGGAAGGATCCCGGGACAACGATCCGACCGAACGAAGGATCACTAACTCGGTCGATCCCGAGATCTCGGCCGCCGTCGAGGCGAACGCCAAGCTTCTTCCACCGTCGCTACGTAGACCGACCAACCGGTATTGCTCGTCTCCATTTGAAAGGCCGTGCGCGACGTAACTCCCACGAGACTCCTCATGGAGAAACCCGCTAC
>CALFWN010000044.1 GCA_937928335.1 uncultured Litoreibacter sp.
ATGGGCCTGATGGCGACGAGCTATACCCGGTGGCCTTGTGGCGCCGCGCGCTGGGTTGCGGCGCGCCCACCGGCACAGACAGCTATTCCACAACCGAGAAGGATACGTTCTCGCGGACAATCTGGGCTGATTGCGCCTCCGGCAAGGTGGTGTTCGACCAACACCCGCGCGGGCATTTCATCCCGCGCGGGTGGTTCGCCAAGCAGCTTGATGAGTTGCTCGCGACCGGCTCCTAGCGCCGCGCGTTCATGGCGGGTCAGCTCTTGATGCGATACCCGGTTTTGAGAATCCACCAGATCACCACCAGGCACGCCCCGGTGAACAATGCTATCGCCAGCAGGCTTACCGCGATGGGCACGTCAGCGGTGCCGAAGAACGCCCAACGAAAGCCCGAAATCAGGTAGACGACCGGGTTGAACATAGTGACCGTCTGCCAGACCGGCGGCAGCATGGAGACGGAGTAGAAAGAGCCCCCCAGAAACACCAAAGGCGTGATCACCAGAAGGGGGATCAGCTGCAGCTGCTCAAAGTTCTGCGCCCAGATACCAATGATGAACCCCAACAACGCGAAGCTGAGGCAGGTCAAAAGCAGAAACGCCACCATCGCCAAAGGATGGGCGACCGGCAGTTCCACAAAGAAATGTGCCGTGACAAAGATAACCACTCCGATGAACAGCGCCTTGGTTGCCGCCGCCCCCACATAGCCGATGACAATCTCCAGAAAGCTGACCGGGGCAGAGAGAAGCTCGTAGATCGTGCCCATGAATTTGGGGAAATAGATGCCGAAAGACGCGTTGGCGGTGGCCTGCGTCATCACGCTGAGCATGATCAGCCCCGGCACAATGAACGCGCCATAGCTGATGCCTTCGACGCTGTCGATCCGCGACCCGATGGCGGTGCCGAACACCACAAAATAGAGCGAGGTTGAGATCACGGGCGAGATGAAGCTCTGCATCAGCGTGCGGAAGAACCGCGACATCTCGAAAATGTAGATCGCCTTGACGGCCTCAAAATTCATTTCGCGTCCTCCACCAGACCCACGAAGATATCCTCCAGCGAGGATTGCCGGGTCGAGACATCCCGCGTCACCAGCCCGGCCTTGGCCACCTCGCCCAGAAGCGTGGTGATGCCGGTGCGCGCGGCGGCCGTGTCGTAGCTGTAGATCAGAGAGCGTCCGCCCTCCCCCAATGTCAGCGCGTGATGCGCCAGGGCGTCGGGCACCGCGTCCAGAGCCGCATCAAGATCAATTTCCAGCTCCTTGCGTCCCATCTGGGCCATCAGCGCGGCTTTCTCCTTGATCAGCAGAATTTCTCCCTTCGAGATCACGCCCACGCGGTCGGCAATGGCCTCGGCCTCTTCGATATAATGCGTGGTCAGGATGATGGTGACACCGTCTTTTTTCAGCTGCCGCACGATCTGCCACATGTCCTTGCGCAGCTCGACGTCAACGCCTGCGGTAGGCTCGTCAAGAAACAGGATACGGGGTTCATGGCTCAGCGCCTTTGCGATCAGCACCCGGCGCTTCATGCCGCCCGAAAGCTCTTTGATGCGGGCGTTTTTCTTGTCCCACAGCGACAGCTGGCGCAAGATTGCCTCCAGCTTGGCGTCGTCGCGGCGCTTGCCAAAAAGCCCGCGCGAGAAGCGCACGGTGTTCAAAACCCGCTCGAACGGTTCAAGGTTGATCTCCTGCGGCACCAGCCCGATTAGCCGCCTTGCCTCGCGGAAATCGGCGATGATGTCATGCCCGCCGACGCGCACCGTACCGCCTGTGGGATTGACCATGCCACAAATGATCGAGATGAGCGTGGTTTTGCCTGCGCCATTGGGTCCAAGCAGGGCCAGAATCTCGCCCTCTTCAATCTCAAGGGACACGGATTTCAAGGCCTCGAAACCACCCTCAAACACCTTATTTACATCGCTGACTGACAGGATCGAAGCCATCTGCACTCTCCTTAGACGAGGGGTCAACTTATGGCCTGCACCGCCGCAGGGGAAGGCGCAATGCAACTGGCCGCGCCAAACGCGCCCTATGCGCTGGAAAGCAATGATCTCCGACAGTATGCTTTCGGCCATGCGCCATGCTGGTGGGGCGTTTTTAATGGGTGTTTGAGAGTAACGGCTGTGGGGCTAAAACAACTCGATGAAATGATCGACTTCGCAATTGCGCGGGTGTCGGAGGGGCCGGATGGACCCCGCCGTGCCGTTTGCGAATTGGCGACACATTGGCCGCAGGTCACCGGGTTGCAAATTGTCTTCGTGATGGTCAGCGCCGCGCACGCTATCGAGCGGGTCTTTTCAGGCGAGGACAACACACCAAACCCGGAAACCGCGCAGGCATTGCGCATGGCCTCCTTGCTTTCCGTCGACCTGTTTGCAATGCAAAAACGCGGCAATTTCAGCCCGACCGGGTCCGATCTTCTGGCCTATTGGCGCGACGCCGACCCGTTCTTTGTGGCGTCTTCCGGCGCTATCGCGGACCAGCAGCTTGCCGGATAGCCCGGATATTGTCGCCGTAAGGCGCGGGGTTGCTGACGCTGCCGCCCTTGAACACGGCTGAGCCTGCAACCAGAACATCCGCGCCCGCCTCCACCACCAGCGGAGCCGTCTCGGGTGTCACCCCTCCGTCAATCTCGATATGAATGGGGCGGTCACCGATCATCGCGCGCAGTTTGCGCACTTTCTCGACCTGAGAGTGGATAAATTTCTGCCCGCCAAAGCCCGGGTTCACGGTCATGATGCACACAAGATCAACCATGTCCAAAAGGTAGTCCACACAATCGAGTTCCGTGCCCGGGTTTAGCGCAACACCTGCTTTGGCCCCGGCCCCGCGGATCGCTTGCAAGGTGCGGTGAATATGCGGGCCGGCCTCGACATGGGCGGTGATAATGTCTGCGCCGGCTTGCGCAAAAGCCTCGATATAGGCATCAACCGGCGCGATCATCAAATGCACATCCATGACCGTCTTGATATGAGGCCGGATCGCCTTGCAGGTCTCTGGCCCAAAGGTGATGTTTGGCACAAAATGCCCGTCCATTACGTCAACATGAATCCAATCCGCGCCCTGCGCCTCCACGGCCTCGATCTCCGCGCCGAAATTGGCGAAATCTGCGGCAAGGATGGACGGGGCAATCTTGATTTCTGATGTGGTCATGGCGGGCCTCCTGATCTGTGTCACT
>CALFWN010000045.1 GCA_937928335.1 uncultured Litoreibacter sp.
CTCCTGGCCCCGCTCACGATCGAGACCTTCTGGATCATCCTGCCCTATGCGGTGATCCTCGCCGCCATCGGCCTGATCGAAAGCCTGCTGACGCTGAACCTCGTGGGGGCGATCACCGGCAAGCGCGGCGGGGCGTCTCAGGAATGTGTGGCGCAGGGCGTGGCCAACACGGTGACCGGCTTTTTCGGCGGCATGGGCGGTTGTGCGATGATCGGGCAATCCATGATCAACGTCAATTCCGGCGGGCGGACCCGCATTGCAGGCATCGCGGCGGCGCTGTTCCTATTGGCCTTCATCATGATCGGCGCGCCGATCATCGAGCAGATCCCGCTCGCCGCTCTGGTGGGTGTCATGTTCATGGTGGTGATCGGCACCTTTGCGTGGAACAGCTTCAACATCATCCGCAAGGCCCCGCGCACCGACGCCTTTGTCATCATTCTCGTGACCATCACCACGGTCATGTATGACCTCGCGACGGCGGTGGTGGTGGGTGTCATCGTCTCGGCCCTGGCCTATGCGTGGCAGAACGCCAAGCGCATCCATGCCAAGATCCATGTCACGCCCGAGGGGGCCAAGGTCTATGCCATCGACGGGCCGCTATTCTTTGGCTCTACCGACGGGTTTGACGAGCTGTTCACCCCGGCCGAGGACCCCTCCTTGGTGGTGATCGATTTTGCGGACAGCCGGGTTGCCGACCAATCCGCCCTGCAAGCGATTGAGGCGGTGGCCGCCCGCTACGAGGCCGTGGGCAAGAAGGTGCAGCTGCGCCATCTCAGCCGTGACTGCCACCAGTTGCTGACCAATGCGGGCCAGCTGATGGTCGACAGTGATGACGACCCGAACTACGCCGTGGCGGTGGATTATTCCGTCAGGACGGGGCAGCTGGACGGGGGGCATTAGCGGCGCGAGGGCGGCAGGGAGGTATGACAGCAATGTCATTTCCTCTGACCTTTTCCCCCTACAAGTTGCGGCTCCAAGCCCCTACATCTTGTGTCAGGGGATCAATATCCTCGTAGTGTAACGAGCCAACTCCGCTCACGGAATGCCCGCTCTCTTTTTCAGTCAGATATTGATCCCCGTCTGTCTCCCTCTGGGTCTGGTTCCCCGCGGGGCGCAGAGCTGCTGCAAGCGTGGCCCTTGGATGAGGCGGCTCAGCTCTCCCCCGGCCGGTTCAGGCTGAACAGCTCCGTCACCCGTGCGTAATCGCGATAGCCCAGCCGGGCCAGCGGTTGGAAGCTGGTCACATCAAACAGGCCGTCTTTCAGGCAATCATCGCGCATATGGATGCCGGTCACCTCGCCGAAAATGGCGATATTCTCCTCCCCCGGCAGCTCCACCACTTTGGTCAGCTTGCACTCCAGATTGGCAGGCGCACTTGCGACGCGGGAGCAGGCAATCGTGTCACAGGCCACGCGCTCGATCCCGGCATGGTCAAACTCGTCCACCTCGCGGCCATAGGCCCCCGAGGTCATATTCATCGCGTCCCGCGCACCATATTCGACGATATTGACGCAAAACACCTCTGTCTCAAGGATGTTGGCGACGCTGTCCTTGCCCTTGGCGCGGTCCGCCTTGCCGGCGGTTGACGAAAACATCACCTGCGGCGGCACGTAAGCCACGGCGTTGAAAAACGAGTAAGGCGCAAGGTTCTCGCGCCCCTCGGCGTCGCGGGTGGAGATCCAGCCAATGGGCCGGGGGGTGACAATGGCGTTGAACGGGTTATGCGGCAGGCCGTGGCCATCCTGGGGGCGGTAGAACAAGGCGGGCTCCTCCTGTGGTTTGCCCAACTGCTAACGTCATGTTACGCCAGCGCAAGTGTGAATTGAGGCCGCGACCGTGGAGATCCGCCAAGAACAACCCGAAGACTGGTGGGAGGTGGAGGCCCTCTATGACCTGTGCTTCGCGCCGGGGCGCGAGGCGCTGTCATCCTACCGGCTGCGCGACGAGGTTGACCCGGTGGCCAAACTCTCTCGCGTGGCACGCGATGCAGAGGGCGTGTTGGGCGGGGTGATCCGCTATTGGCCGGTGCGCATCGGCAGCGTGCAGGCTCTGCTGCTTGGCCCGATTGCCGTGCATCCAACCCGGCAGGGCGAGGGGCTGGGCAGCGCGCTGATGACTGACAGCCTGCAAATCGCGCAAGGCCTCGGCTGGTCCCGCGTGTTGCTGGTGGGCGACGCGCCTTATTACGAGCGGCACGGTTTCTCGAAAATCATCGGCGTCACCATGCCGCCACCCACCAACCCGGACCGCGTTTTGGCCCGCGCCTTGCAGCCCGGAGCGTGGGATGGCGTGACCGGCCCGGTGGAGCGGTTGCTGGCCCAGGTTGAAAAACGCCTCTCATAGCACCAGATATATGCGAAGGAGAGGCATCCATGACCCAGACAATTCTGCCACCCGTGAAAGCGGCCAACCCCAGCAAAGAGGTACAACTAGCAGAGCTCGTGACGCGCTATAAAAGCGCACGCGGCGTTGGCATGCAGGTGGTGGGCCTTCTGGGCACGCAGGCGGAAAACCTGCTCGACAAGCTGCCATCCCCCGCCCGTGCCGGGCTTGACAAGGCCACCTTGCAGGCGCTGGAGCTAAGCTTTTCCGCCGCAGCCATCACACGCGGCTCAATCCCCGACACAGCCAGCTGGATGACCCGCATGGTCACGGTGACCACCGGGGCGGCAGGCGGTTTTGGCGGCATGACCACCGCGCTGGCCGAGCTGCCTTTGACCACCACCGTTATTCTGCGTGCGATCCAGGGCATTGCGGCGGAGCATGGCTTTGACCCGTCTCATCCCGACACCAAGGCCGATTGTCTGCGCGTCTTTGCCGCCGCCGGGCCGATGTCTGAGGATCAGGGCACTGATCTGAGCTTCCTGACGCTGCGCGCCAGCGTCTCCGGGGCTGCGATGCAAACACTGCTGGCCAAGGTCGCGCCTAAACTGTCGGTCACGCTGGGTCAGAAACTGGCCGCGCAGACGGTGCCGGTGCTGGGCGCCGTGACCGGTGCTGCGATCAACTACGCCTTCACCAGCTACTATCAGGACATCGCGCATGTGCAGTTCGGGCTGCGCAAACTGGCCGAAGATACCGGCCATGACCGCGCGGCGCTGGCCCGCGAATTCGAGGCCCTGGTGCGCAGCACCTAGCTGTCTTGTTGCTGGGTGAGCCAGTCCAGCACGGCGGGTCGCACTGATTGCGCGCCGCTGGTGCGTGCCTCGTCGATCACATCGCGCAATTGGGCAATATTCGTCCGCCGGATCAGGCTTTTCACCGGACCGATTGAGGCCGGGCGCATCGACAGGGTGCCAATGCCCATCGCGGCGAAACACAGCGCCTCGATAGGGCGTCCGGCATCCTCCCCGCAAAAGCTCAGCCTGGTGCCGGTCTCCGCGCAGCGGTCCACCACCCTCTCCAGAAAGGTCAGGAAGCTGACATTGAGCGTGTCATAGCGCTTGCGCACCCGCTCGTTCTCCCGGTCGGCGGCGAAGAAAAACTGCTTGAGGTCATTGCCGCCAATCGAAATGAAATCGGCCATCTCGAAAAACTGCTTCGGCGCAAAGGCCAGTGACGGGGTTTCCAGCATCGCGCCAATCTTCACGTCGCGCGGCACCTCGCGCCCCATCTTTTCCTCTCGGGCCAGCTCATCCTGCACCATCTGGCGCGCCGCACGAAACTCATCAAACTGCGCGATGAAGGGGAACATCACCGAAAGCGGCCGCCCGGCCGCCCCCCGGATCAGCGCCTGTAGCTGCATCCGCATCACGCCGCGCTTGTCCAGCCCGACCCGGATCGCACGCCAGCCCATCGCGGGGTTCGGCTCATCCTGCGGCTTCATATAGGGCAGTACCTTGTCGGACCCGATATCAAGCGTGCGAAACACCACCTGCTTGCCAAGAGCGGCATCCATGACCGAGCCGTAGATCGCCGCCAATTCCGAGCGGCGCGGCACCGTGGCGCGGGTCAGGAATTGCAGTTCGGTGCGAAACAGGCCAACCCCCTCCGCGCCCGAGCCTTGCAGGGAGGGCAAATCGGCCATCAGCCCGGCATTCATATGCAGCGCCACGGTGTTCCCGCAGAGCCCGGTGGCCGGCTTGTCCCGGATCGAGGCATAGCGCGCCTGCGCCTGTGCCTGCATCGCGATCTTGTCGCGAAACGCGGCCTTCACGCCATCCTCGGGCCGCAGATGCACCACGCCCTGGTCGCCATCCACAAGGATCGGGTCGCCATTCAGCGCCTCGGTCAAAATCTTCTTGGCGTTGATCACCAGCGGGATCGCCCAGGCACGCGCCACAATCGCGGCGTGCGAGCCAACAGAGCCCTCTTCCAGCACGATCCCCCGCAGCTTCTTGCCGTAATCCAACAGCTCCGCCGGGCCAATGTTGCGCGCAATCAGGATCGGGTTTTCGGGCATCTCCGCCCCGGTGTCAGCGCCCTGGCCGGTCAGAAGCCGCAACAGGCGATTCGACAGGTCATCAAGGTCGTGCAGCCGTTCGCGCAGATAGGCGTCAGGCACACGTTCCATCCGGGCGCGGGTGGCGGATTGTTCTTTCTCGACGGCGGCCTCGGCTGACAGGCCAAGCGCGATATCTTCCTCCATCCGCCGCACCCAGGAGCGGGAATTGGCAAACATCCGATAGGCCTCAAGCACCTTGACCTGCTCTTTGTCAGCCCCGCGCCCCATCGCGCCCAGCATTTCGTCAACCGAAGAGCGCAGCGTGTCCATCGCCTCTTGCAGGCGGCGCAATTCTTCATGCGGGTCGTCAGAGATCGGGTTGGTGACAACGACGCGTGGCTCGTGCAGATAGACATTGCCTTCCGAGGCACCCTCCTGGCCGGTCACCCCGCGAAACAGCACCGGCTGGGTGTGCCGCGCGCCCATCGCGCCTTCGCCGTCGCCCACAAAGGCGCCAAGCTCTGTCATCTCGGCCAGCACCATCGCGACGACCTCAAGGGCGTAAACCTCGTCTTCCGAATAGCTGCGGGCGTCTTTTGACTGCACCACCAGCACGCCAAGGCTGTCACCCAGCCGCTGTACCGGCACACCCAGAAAGGAGCTGTAAATCTCCTCGCCGGTTTCCGGCATGAAGCGG
>CALFWN010000046.1 GCA_937928335.1 uncultured Litoreibacter sp.
GTAGAGAACATTAAATTTGTTGAGGCAAGGTTTGCATTAACCAGTATTTTCATTTTGTCAATTTAAATTTCCTTCGAATGCTTGCATTCGGCGAGAAATTGCGCTGCTAGAAATTTCAAACAACTTGTACTACGAAACCAGATTTGCAAATTGAGGCGCTTTTCTGCGGCGGCCGTAACTATAACGGTCCTAAGGTAGCGAAATTCCTTGTCGGGTAAGTTCCGACCCGCACGAAAGGCGTAACGATTTGGGCACTGTCTCAGAGAGAGTATGATAGGGAAAACCCGTCTCAGCCGGAAAGTGCGTCGATGAAACCTGCCCTGCAATGACCAAGGATTATGCGCAGTTTCTGCCAACAGGCGATGCGCGCCCCCGCCCTCGCTCCACCATCGAGGCGCTGGGCTGGCAGGCCTTCTTTTCCGCACAGCTCAGCATCGAGGATGTCGCCGATACGCCGCCCATCCGCGTGGTCGAGGTGCATCGCAACACGCTGCGCATCGCAGGCAACGGCATCAGCGACACCATCCCGCACGCTTTTGACGCCACTGTCGGCGACTGGCTGCTTTATGATCCCGCAACCGGCAAACCCACGCGGCTGCTGGAGCGCAAAAGCCTGATCAAGCGCCGCGCGCCGGGCCATGACCGGTCCATCCAGCTGATCGCCGCCAATATCGAGACCGCCTTCATCACCACCTCCTGCAATGCCGATTTCAACGTCGCCCGGCTGGAGCGCTATATCGCCCTCGCCTTTGAGGCAGAGATCGCCCCGGTGATCCTGCTCACCAAATCCGATCAGGTCGACAGCGCAGAAGACTACATCGCCCAGGCGCAGGCAATCTCTGCCGATATTCCCGTCATAGCGCTTGATGCCCGCAACACCGACCCGCGCGGCAAGCTGGCCCCGTGGTGTGGCCAAGGCCAGACCGTCGCCTTCCTTGGCTCTTCCGGGGTGGGCAAATCCACCCTCACCAACGCGCTGACCGGGCGGCGCGACATCGCCACGCAGGCGATCCGCGAAGATGACGCGCGCGGTCGCCACACCACGACCAGCCGCCAGCTGCATGTCATAGATGGTGGCTGCGTCGTTCTCGACACGCCCGGAATGCGTGAGCTGCAACTGACCGATGCCACCTCCGGCATCGAGGAGGTGTTCGCCGATCTCCACGACCTCTCCACCCGCTGCAAGTTCAACGATTGCCAACACGAGACCGAACCCGGCTGCGCCGTCACCGCCGCGCTGGAACGTGGCGAGATCGATGGCGGGCGCATGGCCCGCTGGCGCAAACTGATGGCAGAAGAGGCCTTCAATTCCGCCAGCCTCGCCCAGCGCAAGACGAAGGACAAAAATCTCGGCAAGATGATCAAGCAGATCAAAAAGACCAAACCGCGGAAATGACATGAAACTCAGAAAGCTCGATGGCAGTTTCGGCATCGCCCAATTGCCGCCCCATGCCGGCACCCCCGACTGGGCGGATGGTCCCGGCTTCACCGCGCAGATCCGCTCCGATGACGAGTTGACCATCCTGTGCCGCGCGGACCGAATCCCCGCCACTCAGAAATCCGATCTCGGCTGGGCTTGTTTTCGCAGCATCGGCCCTTTCGGTTTTGACGAGGCCGGGATCGTCGCCTCCCTGATCACCCCCATCTCAGCCGCCGGGATCGGCGTTTTCGTGATCTGCACATTTGACGGCGAACATATCCTCTGTCCTGAGACGGAATTCGAAAGAGCGGCAGAGCTGCTGACCCAAAACGGTCATGAATTTGTCACGGCCTGATTTGATGCAGTCACCTTCCAGTTTCATGTCGTCGTCGAAAAATCTCTGATAGCCGCGCCAATCCGGCACAGCCCCGAAAATCACCGATAACCTTTCGGAATGGTTAACGAATCCGTCAGAAAGTTTTGGGACATTTTGGGTTTTTGCCCGAAATATTTTGCCCCATTTTGTACAAAACGCGCCCGGACCCTTGACCAAAGCCGGTAAATGCCCATTTATGTAAATGTGAATAACATTAACTTAACATATAGGAGCCTCCACATGACGACCCTCACCCACAGGTCCCCTTCCTGGTTTGCCCGCGCCGAGATGTGGCTCGACGAAAGAGGCAAAGGCGCCTGGATCGCCGCTATGGTTCTGGGCTTTATTTTCTTCTGGCCCGTAGGCCTCGCCCTGCTCGCCTATATGATATGGAGCAAACGCATGTTTAACAGCTGTGCCACCCGCCGCATGAAGACCTCCCCCGCCCGCGCCGCCGGTTTCAAATCCTCCGGCAACACGGCGTTTGACACCTACAAGGCCGACATGCTGAACCGTCTGCAAGACGAGCAACACGCCTTTGAAACCTTCCTCGAACGCCTCCGCGAAGCCAAGGACAAATCCGAGTTTGACGCCTTCATGGACGAGCGTGCACAGGCCGCGAAAGCCCCCAAAGAGGATGACAAGGAAGACGCGTAAGCCTCTGTTTTATATATCTGAATGATGCGCGCCGCTGGGCGGCGCGTCTCATGCCGGACGGCACTCCCCCTTCACATTCAAGGCCCGCACCCCCATGTCCATATCCATGACCCAGACACAGCTTCCCGACCCGGTCACCCAGGCCGAGTTCTACGCAGGCATCCCCGCCAAACGTCTTTTGGCATGGCTTGTCGACATCGTTGTCATCGGCCTCCTGACAGCCATCGTGGCGACGCTGCCGCTCTTTATCGGATGGTTTTTCTACCCGCTGATTTTCGCGGTTCTCAGCTTCATTTACCGGGTCTCGACCATCACCTCCGGCTCGGCCACATGGGGGATGCGCCTGTTCAATATCGAGCTGCGCAATCGCGAGGGCCAGCCCCTTGAGGGCACCGAGGCCGTAATGCACACCGCAGGCTACATGGTCGCCTCCGCATTCGTTATGCCGCAAGTGGTCTCCGTGATCCTGATCGCAATCTCCCCAAAATCACAGGCACTACACGACCACCTCTGCGGCACCGCCGCCATCAACAAACCACAGCGTTACTAGGGTATTGAAAGATATAGCTAAAAAGGGTTTGTCGGGATGCGCCTGCATTGCTAGGCTCATTGGAACTTTAGGACATTTCCGCTGCTATGCGCCACACGCTTCCCATTGCCCCGCAGTTCTATGTAACTGCGCCACAACCTTGCCCTTATCTTGAAGGCCGCAGGGAGCGGAAGCTGTTCACCGCCCTACAGGGCGAACATGCGACAACCTTGAACAATACCTTGTCAAAACAAGGGTTTCGCCGGTCACAAAACGTGCTCTACCGGCCGTCCTGCGCGGAATGCTCAGCCTGCCTGTCCGCCCGGATCAGGGTCGCCGATTTCAAACTGTCGAAGTCGCAGCGCCGCATCATGAAGCGCAACACCCATCTCGACCGCGTCGCCACCAGCCCCTGGGCCACAGAGGAACAATATGACCTGTTCCGCCGCTATCTCGAATCCCGCCACGCCGATGGCGGCATGGCCGATATGGATATTTTCGAGTTCGCCGCAATGGTCGAGGAAACCCCGGTGAAAAGCCGCGTTGTCGAATATTGGGACCGCAATTCAGCCCTTGATGAGGAACTGATCGCAACCTGCCTGACAGATGTGCTCGATGACGGGTTGTCGATGGTCTATTCCTTCTACAACCCTGATATGTCACGCAATTCTCTGGGCACCTATATTGT
>CALFWN010000047.1 GCA_937928335.1 uncultured Litoreibacter sp.
ACCCGGCGCAACCCGCGCCTCACCTGTCATCCCCGTGCAAACGGGGACCCCGACATCACAAGAACCGACCTTAGGGGACACCCAATGACCGAGAAAACCTACGCACCTTCCGGGGAGTTTGCAGCCAACGCACATGCCGACAAGGCAACCTATGACAAGATGTATGCCGACAGCATCAACGACCCCGCCGCCTTCTGGGGGGAACATGGCAAGCGCATCGACTGGATCAAGCCTTACACGAAGGTCAAAGACACCACCTTTGAGCATGGCAAGGTGGACATCAAATGGTACGAGGACGGCACCCTGAACGTGTCGGCCAACTGCATCGACCGCCATCTGGCGACCCGTGGCGACCAAACGGCGATCATCTGGGAGCCCGACAGCCCCACTGACGCAGCACTCCACATCACCTATAACGAGCTGCACGCCCGCACCTGCAAATTCGCCAATGTGCTGAAGGCAATGGGCGTGGGCAAAGGGGACCGGGTGGTCATCTACATGCCAATGATCCCCGAGGCCGCTGTCGCCATGCTCGCCTGCACCCGCATCGGGGCGATTCACTCCATCGTCTTCGCGGGTTTCTCCGCCGACGCACTCGCCGCCCGCGTCAACGGCTCGCAGGCCAAGGTGGTCATCACCGCCGACGAGGCCCCGCGCGGCGGCAAGAACACGCCCCTGAAAGTGAACTGCGACAAGGCGTTTGAGGGCGTAAATCACGACGCCCAAATGCTGGTCGTCCGGCGCACCGGCGGCGACGTCACCATGACCGCAGATCGCGACCACTGGCTGCACGAGATGGAGGCAAACGTCCCGGCCGACTGCCCTCCGCAAGAAATGGGCGCCGAAGACCCGCTCTTCATCCTCTACACCTCAGGCTCGACAGGTATGCCCAAAGGCGTGGTCCACACCACCGGCGGCTACATCGTCTACGCCTCCATGACGCATCAATACACGTTCGACTACCATGACGGTGACATCTTCTGGTGCACCGCCGATGTGGGCTGGGTCACGGGCCATAGCTATATCGTCTACGGGCCGCTCGCCAACGGGGCCACCACCTTGATGTTCGAGGGCGTGCCGACCTATCCCGACGCGGGCCGCTTCTGGGCCGTCTGCGAGAAACATAAGGTCAACCAATTCTACACCGCGCCAACCGCCATCCGCGCGCTGATGGGTCAGGGCGACAGCTTCGTGGAGCCTTACGACCTGTCCTCCCTGAAACTGCTCGGCACTGTCGGCGAGCCGATCAACCCCGAGGCGTGGAACTGGTATAATGACGTGGTCGGCAAAGGCACCTGCCCCATCGTCGATACATGGTGGCAGACGGAAACCGGCGGCCACCTGCTGACACCCTTGCCCGGTGCCACCACCACCAAGCCCGGCTCCGCCACCACGCCGTTTTTCGGCATCAAGCCGGTCATTCTGGAACCCACAACGGGCGAGGAAATCACCAGCACCGAGGCCGAGGGCGTCCTTTGCATCAAGGACAGCTGGCCCGCGCAGATGCGCACGGTGTTTGGCGATCATGAGCGCTTCATGAAAACCTATTTCGACGATTACAAAGGCTATTACTTCACCGGCGATGGCTGCAAACGCGACGCGGACGGGTATTACTGGATCACCGGCCGGGTCGATGACGTCATCAACGTCTCGGGCCACCGCATGGGCACGGCAGAGGTCGAATCCTCGCTGGTGGCCCACCCAAAGGTCTCCGAAAGCGCCGTGGTCGGCTACCCGCATGACATCAAGGGTCAGGGCATCTACGCCTATGTCACCCTGATGGGCGGGGAGGAGCCGTCCGAGGAGCTGCGCAAGGAACTTGAGGTCTGGGTCCGCAAGGATATCGGCCCCATCGCCAAGCCCGACCTGATCCAATGGGCTCCGGGCCTGCCGAAAACCCGCTCTGGCAAGATCATGCGCCGCATCCTGCGCAAGATCGCAGAGGATGATTTCAGTGCCCTTGGCGATACCTCCACCCTGGCCGATCCAAGCGTGGTCGATGATCTGATCGAGAACCGGATGAATCGCGGCTGAACTCGCGGCTGAACTCGGGGCTGATTTTAGCCAAATCTTAAGCAACACCCCCGGCCCTGTTTACGCATCCTTAAGGGCCGGGAGGCAGCATCATGCGCGTGGGGGCCTCAAGACAAGAGGACCAAGATGCTTACAAACCAGATGATCGGTGCGACCCATAATGTGGGCGTCCACACTCCGCGTAGCTCCGTGCCGGAACCGCCCACGGCAGCCCCTATCCCGTCCCAGACATCGCAGCGCCCCGCCACGGACCAGATCAGCGCGCGCGCCGTCACACCCGATACGAGGGCAGAGCAAACGGAAACAGCCTTCGCCGACCGCCCCCCGCTGCAAACGCCGAAACGCGCAGAGATGCGGGTCGCGGTGATCGATTCCATGCCCGATGTGGTCCCTGAAAGCATCTACAAAGCCAAAGTGACGGAGCCCGGCGCGTAAACAGCCCCCAATTCCGGGGAAACAAGCACGACATTGCTCACTTTTCACCTCCTCTCGCTTGCCCTATAAGCGTTTGCAATGACAGATCCCGGGTCACCGGGACGCGGTAAGGGTGAGGAGTATTCCCGGATGGCAAAGACGCCACATGACAGCGACGTCGCCTTCATCAAGGCACTTGCAGAGCTTTTGAACGAAAACGACCTGACAGAGCTGCGCGTCAAACGCGAATACAGCACCGATGACAGCCTCGACGTGCGCGTCTCGAAGGGCGGCAATGCCGTCCAGGCGGTTCTTGCAGCCCCCGCTGCGGCCCCGGCAGCACCCGCGCCTGCCGCCGCCGCACCCGCTGCGGCCCCGGCGCCAGCCCCCGCAGCCAGCACAGATGATCCCGCCCAGCATCCCGGCGCGGTGACCTCACCGATGGTCGGCACCTGCTACCTGCAGGCAGAACCCGGCACACCCGCCTTTGTGTCCCAAGGCGACAAGGTCAAAGAAGGTGACACCATCCTGATCATCGAAGCGATGAAAACCATGAACCAAATCCCCGCGCCCAAATCCGGCACGGTGAAGCGCATCCTCGTCGAAGACGGCTCGCCGGTAGAATTTGGCGCGCCCCTGATGATTATCGAATAAGCCATGTTCAAGAAAATCCTGATCGCCAACCGGGGCGAGATCGCCCTTCGCGTCATCCGCGCCGCGCGGGAAATGGGCATCGGGTCGGTCGCCGTGCATTCCACCGCCGACGCCGACGCAATGCATGTGCGCATGGCGGACGAGGCCATCTGCATCGGCCCGCCCCCCGGCACGCAAAGCTATCTCAGCGTCGCGGCCATCATCTCGGCGGCTGAAATCACCGGCGCGGAGGCCATCCATCCGGGCTACGGTTTCCTGTCGGAAAACGCGAATTTCGTGCAAGCCTTGCAAGATCACGGCATCACCTTCATCGGTCCCACAGCCGAACATATCCGCGTCATGGGCGACAAGATCACCGCCAAGGACACGATGAAAAAGCTGGGTGTGCCATGCGTCCCCGGCTCTGACGGCGGCGTGCCTGATCTGGAAACCGCGCTGCAGGTCGGCCAGGAGATCGGCTACCCCGTCATCATCAAAGCCACCGCAGGCGGCGGCGGCAAAGGCATGAAGCTCGCCAATTCCGAGGCCGAGATGGAAAACGCCTTCCGCACTGCGCGCTCGGAAGGTAAATCCAATTTCGGCAATGACGAGGTCTATATCGAGAAATATCTCGGCAGGCCGCGCCATATCGAAATTCAGGTCTTCGGCGACGGCAAAGGCCGCGCTGTGCATCTGGGCGAACGTGATTGTTCGCTGCAGCGCCGCCACCAAAAAGTATTCGAAGAAGCCCCCGGCCCCGCAATCGACGAAGCCACCCGCGCCAAGATCGGGAAAGTTTGCGCCGACGCCGTTGCCTCCATCGATTATGCAGGCGCAGGCACGGTGGAGTTTCTCTATGAAGATGGGGAGTTTTATTTCATCGAGATGAACACCCGCCTGCAGGTCGAACATCCCGTGACAGAGGCCATTTTCGGCGTCGATCTCGTGCGCGAACAGATCAATGTCGCCGCCGGTCTGCCGATGTCCTTCACTCAAGACGACCTCAAGATCAATGGCCACGCCATCGAGGTGCGCATCAACGCCGAGAAGGTTCCGCAATTCACGCCCTGCCCCGGCAAGATCACGCAATACCATGCCCCCGGCGGTCTCGGTGTGCGGATGGACAGCGCGCTTTATGACGGCTACTCGATCCCACCCTATTACGACTCGCTCATCGCCAAGCTGATCGTCCACGGCCCCGACCGCCCCGCCGCCCTCGCGCGGCTGAAGCGCGCACTCGGCGAGTTGATCGTCGATGGCATCGACACCACGACGCCGCTCTTCCACGCGCTCCTCGAAGAGGACGCGGTCCTGACCGGCGAGTACAATATCCATTGGCTGGAGAAATGGCTGGACGCCAATACTTAACAAATGGTTAGGATCAGGGGCACAGATTTTTGTCCCAAATTGGGGAATCGCCCTAAAGGTTTTGTCCCAAAATGTCCCAAAACCTCTCATCTGAGCTGATCCTGACCGCCTATGCCGGTGGCATCTTCCCGATGTCAGAAGCACGCGATGATGACGACCTCTTCTGGGTCGACCCGGAACGGCGTGGCGTGATCAAACTCGACGATTTTCACATCTCAAGGTCCTTACGCAAAACCATCCTGCGCGAACCCTATGACATCCGCATCAACACCGATTTCGCAGCTGTGGTTGAGGGCTGTGCCAGCCGTGAGGAGACCTGGATAAACGATGAAATATTCAGCATTTATATGAACTTGCACCATGAGGGTCATGCGCATTCCGTAGAGGTTTGGGACAAAACAGAACTGGTCGGCGGTGTTTACGGCGTGACCCTGCAGGCCGCCTATTTCGGGGAAAGCATGTTCTCCAACCGTCCCGATACTTCGAAAATCGCGCTGGCCTATCTGGTGTCCCGCCTCAAAGCCGGAGGCTTCCTGCTCTTCGACACCCAATTCATCACACCTCACCTAAGCTCTTTAGGCGCAACAGAAATTTCGCGAACTAGTTACCACCAAGCCCTTCAGGCCGCGCTAAAGGTCGAGGCGAACTTTCACCAGCAACCACAGCCGGTGTCCGCTCATCAAGTTTGCACCTAAGCGCCCAGACATCATAGCGCGGATGGTCCAGAGCGCTCAGCGCCGGGCTTGATGCAACCATCCAACCCTGAAACACAGTCTTGTCTAACCCATTGTCTACAATGGTTAATTGCACATAGGCATCGCCGTTCGGGTTGTTCCGAGGGTAGCGGCAATCATGCATGATGATCTCCAGCCGCCCAAACTCCAGCGGCACAAGGCGGGTCATCTCGATGTCCTCGCTCTCCCCCGACAGCTTGTCGAGCCCCCGCAGCACCGCCGCCTCCGCCGATGTCACCTCCGCCCGTACCTTCGTCGTGACATTCTTCGCAGTCCCCGGCCGCCTGCCATCATTGCCAAGCCGAATGGTGGTGTTGTCACCCTGAATGGTAACCTGAGCAGAAAGAGGTAAAGCGCTGATAAGGCAGCACAAAATGCCAAAGAGCAGTCTCACTCGTCACTGCCCGATACGAATTTCAACAGCAGGCTGACAAGGCTGACAGAGCTTTGCGTATCCTCAATCTCCCCTCCGGGATCAAGATTGAATGGCGAGCCACCGGGGATGATCTCGACGAAACTTCCGCCCAACAGCCCTTCCGAAGAGATCGAGATCGCACTGTCATCGGGGATCTCGATATCGTTTCTCACCGTAAACACCGTATCCGCGCGAAACGTCTCCGCATTCAGATCAAGCCCGGTCACCGTCCCGACCTTCACGCCCGCCAGACGCACATCGGTTCCCACGGACACCCCCTCGGCGGAACGGAAGCTGGCCGACAAAGCATAGCTGTCGGTGGATTGCGCCGCGAAACCGGTCTGACCGGCCGCGTAGAAAACGAAAGCCGCAGCCACGCCGATTACCGCGGTTCCAACAAGAATTTCTGTTGTATTTTCAGCCATTTGATCCGCCCCTTGGCGTTTTACCCTTCGGGTGACCACGCCTCATAGTCGCGCCGATCCGCAGGTTCCGAGCGCCGGATCGAGCCCGCAGG
>CALFWN010000048.1 GCA_937928335.1 uncultured Litoreibacter sp.
TGCCTTGTCGCCCAGCCCGCGTTTGGGCGTGTTGACGATCCGCTCAAAGGCCAGATCATCCTCAGGGCTGACGGCGAGGCGGAAATAGGCCATCGCGTCGCGAATTTCGAGCCGCTCGTAAAAGCGCGGCCCACCGATGACGCGGTAAGGCAGCCCGATGGTCAGAAACCGGTCCTCAAAGGCCCGCATCTGATGGGAGGCGCGCACCAGAATGGCCATGTCATTGAGCGATTTCGGTGTCATGCCGCGGGTGCCGACCTGCATCGCCTCGATCTCGTCGCCGATCCAGCGGGCCTCCTCGTCGCCGTCCCAATGGCCGATGAGACGCACCTTTTCGCCGCCCTCGGCCTGGGTGAACAGCGTCTTGCCGAGCCGCCCTTTATTGGCCGCGATCACGCCGGCGGCGGCGGCCAGGATATGTTCCGTTGAGCGGTAGTTTTGTTCCAATTTGACAATTTTAGCGCCTTCAAAGTCGGATTCGAAGCGTAAAATGTTGCCTACCTCTGCGCCGCGCCAGCCGTAGATTGACTGATCATCATCCCCCACGCAGCAGATATTGCGATGTCCCGCCGCCAAAAGGCGCAGCCACATATATTGCGCCACATTGGTATCCTGATACTCGTCCACAAGGATATATCTGAACCAGCGCTGGTATTGTTTCAGCACGTCGTCATGATTTTGGAAGATGGTGACCATGTGCAACAGCAAGTCGCCGAAATCGACGGCGTTCAGCGTCTTCAGCCGCTGCTGGTAGGCGTCATAAAACTCCCCGCCGCGATTGTTGTAAGCGCCATGTTCAGAAGCCGGCAGCGCCTGCGGGGTCCAGGCGCGGTTCTTCCACTGATCGATCAGCCCCGCCAGCATCCGGGCGGGCCAACGCTTGTCGTCAATGCCCTCAGCCGCGATCAGCTGCTTCAAAAGCCGCAGCTGGTCATCCGTGTCGAGAATGGTGAAGTTCGATTTCAGCCCCACCAGCTCCGCATGGCGGCGCAGCAGCTTCACGCAGATCGAGTGGAACGTGCCCAGCCACGGCACCCCCTCCACCTGCTCGCCCAGCAGCTTGCCGACACGGGTTTTCATCTCCCGCGCGGCCTTGTTGGTGAAGGTCACCGCCAGAATTTCATTGGGCCGGGCCGAGCCCGTGGTCAGCAGATGCGCGATCCGCGCCGTCAGCGCCCGCGTCTTGCCGGTGCCCGCGCCCGCCAGCATCAGGACCGGGCCATCAAGCGCCTCCACAGCGGCGCGCTGCGCGGGGTTCAACCCCTCCAGATAGGGCTGCGCCCGAGACGCGACAGCCGCCCCGAAAGCGCGCTGCGACAGCGGAACGGAGGACGCGGCCTCGAAGGCATCGAAATCATCTGATTGGCTCATGACGGGCAAGATAGCGCCAAGCCCGCCGCAGGGAAAGAGGTGTTCTACATATGTTCCACAGCTTTCTCTGGACAAGTGTTTCGATTGCTCTGACAAGGTTTTGCAATGGATCTTCATGCCAAATATCCCGCCATCTGTGACCTGCGCCGCGCCGCGCGCAAACGCATCCCGCATTTCGTGTGGGAATATCTCGACAGCGCCACCGGGCAGGAACGCACCTTGCAACGCAACCGCGACCAGCTCGACGCGGTGCTGTTCAGCCCCTCGGTGCTGCATGGCGAGTTTACCCCTGATCTGAGCACCAGCTTTCTGGGCCAGAGCCACAGCCTGCCCTTCGGGATCGCGCCTGTGGGCATGTCCGGGCTGATCTGGCCGGGGGCAGAGCAGCTGCTGGCGCAAGCGGCAGCCCAGCTGAACATCCCCTATGCCATGTCCACCGTCGCAACCCGGACGCCGGAGGATGTGGCCCCCTATCTGGGCCAGCACGCATGGTTTCAGATGTACCCGCCGCGCGACACCGATATCCGCCTCGACATGATGGCCCGCGCCAGAGCGGCCGGGTTTTCCACGCTGATCATGACCGTTGACGTGCCCGTCGCCAGCAGGCGCGAGCGCCAGACCCGCGGCGGTCTGACCCAGCCACCCCGGCTGAGCCCGAGGTTGGCATGGCAGGCCGCGCAATGCCCTGTCTGGCTGAACGGCATCCGCAAGACGGGGATGCCGCGCATGAAGCTGATGGATGGCTATGCGCAACAGCTGCAACTGGGCAAAACCATGCGGTCCTCAACCGCGCATGTCGGCTATTTGCTCAGAACCTCACCAAATTGGGACTATCTGCACAAGCTGCGCGACGAATGGGAGGGCGCGCTGATCGTCAAGGGCATCTCCCGCGCCAAAGACGCAAAAGCGCTGGAACAGGCAGGGGTCGACGCGCTCTGGGTGTCAAACCATGCGGGCCGCCAGTTTGACGCAGGCCCTGCAACCATCGAAACACTGCCCGCGATCCGCAAGGCAACCACCCTGCCCCTGATCGTCGATAGCGGCTTTGAAACCGGGCTCGACATCCTGCGCGGCCTCGCATTGGGGGCAGATTTCATCATGCTGGGCCGTCCGTGGCATTACGCGCTGGGCGCACTTGGCGCCAAAGGCCCGGCGCATATGGCGGACATCCTGTCGAAAGACCTGGCCGCGAATATGGGCCAGCTCGGCACCAAGACGCTGACAGATATCTCCAACGCGCTGCTGTGATCCCATCACTGCTTCAAAAATACCTTTCAGGAGTTTGCCCGCGCGGCTGAGGACGGAACGTCCTCAAAGAGCGCAAATCATCATGCGCGGCGCAGCCGCTCCGCTTTCCAGACACCCGCCCGGCATATACCCATAGGTAGTTAGTTTACCCCAAGGCAATTCCCGCCTATGGATGCTGCAACTGCAAAATTGAGACGAAGACGGGATAGCAGCTATGGCCGATTTCAAGAAAATTCTGATAGCCAATCGCGGCGAGATTGCGATCCGCGTGATGCGGGCCGCCAATGAGATGGGCAAGAAAACCGTGGCGGTGTTTGCCGAGGAAGACAAGCTGGGCCTGCACCGGTTCAAGGCCGATGAGGCCTACCGGATCGGCGAGGGGCTGGGCCCGGTCGCAGCCTATCTGTCAATCGAAGAGATCATCCGCGTGGCCAAGATGAGCGGCGCGGATGCGATCCATCCGGGCTATGGGCTATTGTCGGAAAACCCCGATTTCGTCGATGCCTGCGCGGCCAATGGCATCAAATTCATCGGCCCGCGGGCGGAAACCATGCGGGCGCTGGGCGACAAGGCCTCGGCCCGCGAGGTGGCCATCGCGGCAGGCGTGCCGGTCATCCCGGCCACGGCCGTGCTGGGCGACGATATGGGCGCGATCCGGAAAGAGGCCGCCGCGGTGGGCTATCCGTTGATGCTGAAAGCCTCCTGGGGCGGCGGCGGGCGCGGGATGCGTCCGATCATGTCCGAGGAGGAGCTGGAGGAAAAAGTCCTTGAGGGCCGCCGCGAGGCGGAGGCTGCCTTTGGCAATGGCGAGGGTTATCTGGAAAAGATGATCATGCGGGCGCGCCATGTCGAGGTGCAGATCCTCGGCGACAGCCACGGTGCCACATATCATCTGTGGGAGCGTGACTGCTCGGTCCAGCGCCGCAACCAGAAAGTGGTCGAACGCGCGCCTGCCCCCTATCTCAGCAGCGCCCAGCGCGAACAAATCTGCGCGCTGGGCAAGAAAATTTGCGAGCATGTGAATTATGAATGCGCAGGCACTGTTGAATTCCTGATGGATATGGATAGCGGCGCGTTTTA
>CALFWN010000049.1 GCA_937928335.1 uncultured Litoreibacter sp.
TTCAGGATCTTGCGCAGCGCCTCGCCCGTAACACCGCGCGTGCGTCTGGCATTGCGGATCGACAGCGCAAAGATGATCAGCATCGGCACCATCACCAGCGACAGGGCCTGACAGAACTCCACATCATAGACAAACCCCGTCATGACCAACCCGGTCACAAGGAAGGAGGCAAACACCGTCAGCCATATCCCCGCCTCATCGGCAATATAGGTCAGCCGGTTGGCGTTGATGCGCACCAGATCTTCCAGATCCTGCTCCGCCTGCCCGCCATGTTTGGCGGCGCGCGACACCATGTCAAACGGCACGCCCAGCACGTAATGCGAGGCGGTTGACCAGAAAACGGCCAGCATGATCCAGAACCAGAGGTTCGAGAAAGAACGCGGATCAATCAGCTCGAAAGCGGTAACGTAGAAATCCAAAGCTGAGGGGCCTCTCGGGTCGTGTCTCGTCGCGGTTGCGCCACCCTATAGGGGGTGTCGGGGCAGCGCCAGTGCGTGTGCGCTTGAGACACAGCAAAAAACATGGCACCCAAGGGGGCAAGGACCACAGCTATTGGACGAAACTATGACGCGTGCGCTTCCCACCCGGTTCAGACGCCTGAAAACCAGCCCTGCGATCCGGGCGCTGGTGCAGGAATGCGTGCTGACCCCGTCCGATCTGATCTGGCCGGTCTTCGTGATGGAAGGCGACAATCAGCGTGCGCCCGTCCCCTCCATGCCCGGCGTGGAGCGGCTGAGCGTCGATCTGATCGTGCAGGCCGCCCGCGAGGCCGAGGCGCTCGGCATTCCCGCGATCTGCCTCTTTCCCTATACCGACCCCACGCTGAAAACCCAGGGCTGCGAGGAGGCATGGAGCCCCGACAACCTGTCGAACCGCGCCACCCGCGCTATTCGTGACGCAGGCATCAACGTGGCGATCATGACCGACGTGGCGCTGGACCCCTATAACATCAACGGCCATGACGGCATCGTGCGTGACGGCATCATCGTCAATGATGAAAGTGTCGAGGCGCTGGTCAAGATGGCGCTGTCTCAGGCGCAGGCCGGGGCCGACATCCTTGGCCCCTCCGACATGATGGATGGCCGTATCGGCGCGATCCGCTCCGAGCTGGAGGCGCAGGGTTTCAAAGACACCGCGATCCTGAGCTATGCCGCGAAATATGCCTCGGCCTATTACGGGCCCTTCCGCGACGCGGTGGGGGCCTCGGGTGCGCTGACCGGCGACAAGAAAACCTACCAGATGAACCCCGCTAATGCCGATGAGGCCTTGCGTATCGTGGCCCGTGATCTTGATGAGGGCGCGGATATGGTGATGGTCAAACCCGGCCAGCCCTATCTCGATATCTGCCGCGCGGTGAAAGACCAGTTCGGTGCGCCAACCTTCGCCTATCAGGTCTCGGGCGAATACGCGATGATCATGGCCGCAGGCCAGCAGGGCTGGGTGGATGATGAGGCCTGCATGGTTGAAAGCCTGATCGGTTTCAAACGCGCGGGCTGCGAAGGCGTGCTTACCTATTTCGCGCCGCGCGTCGCAGCCCTTCTGAACGGGTAGCGGCTGCGCCGGGACTGACCACAAGATATAGCCGCTAATTGACGTGACACCGCAATGCGCTTGCGGTATTATTGTCGCAACGCACCGCAAAAGCCGGGCGAAAAGAGCAAAAGCAAAACAGGCGGAACTTATGGAACTTGCAAATTCACGCGTCTCTCGGCGCAGCTTTCTGGTCAGCGCAACCGCGTTTGGCGGGCTTGCGGCCTGCGGCAATGGCGTCAACAGCCAGGGCGGCACCAAGATCGACGCCCGCGTCGATCAGGCGTTCAACTTCATGTATCAAAACGTGCCCGGCAGCGAGGATCTGACCAACAAGGCGGTGGGCGTGTTGATGATGCCGGTGATCACCAAGGCCGGGCTGATCGGGCCGGGCGGCTCCTTCGGGCGCGGCGCGTTGCGCGTGGGCGGGGCCACGGTTGATTATTACTCGGCCACCACCGCCACATTCGGCCTGCAACTGGGCGCGCAGCAGTTTTCCAACGCGCTGTTCTTCATGACCGAAGAGGCGCTCAGCGATTTCCGCCGTTCCCCCGGCTGGACCCTTGGCGCGGATGCCGAATATGCGGTCTCAAATGATGCAGGCAATCTCGGGGTGGACACCACAACGGCGCTGTCGCCCGTGATTGCGCTGATCTTTGGTCAGGCGGGCCTGATTGCAGGCGCGACCATCGAGGGCGCGAAATACAACCGGATCATTCCGTAAATCCAAAGACTTACGGGCGGGGCATCACCCAAAGCGCCGCCCGCTACTTTAGCAAGGCACCCGGATTCAAAATATTCTTCGGGTCCAGCGCGGCCTTGATCTGGCGCAGCATCATCTGCCGTGCGGGGCTGGCATAGCTCTCCAGATCGCCCGTCTTCAGCCGTCCGATCCCATGTTCCGCACTGATCGAGCCGCCATGCGCATGGGTCACCTCATTGATCGCCAGCCGCACCTGATCGACAATCCCCGGATGCTCCGCCAGAAATGCCGCCTTGCCGATGCCCGCAGGCGGGAAGACGTTATGGTGGATATTGCCGTCGCCCAGATGCCCGTAGCTGTTGATCTGCACGCCGCCATGTATCGCCCCGATCGCGGCAACAGTGTCCGCGATGAACCCGTCCACCTTGCTCACCGCCACCGAGGTATCGCTGTTGCAAAAGGCACCTGCCATGCGGTTCGCCTCCGGCGTATATTCCCGCAGGTCCCACAACGCGTCCCGCTGCGCTTCGGATTGCGCAATCACCGCGTCTGATAGAAGCTCCTGCTCAAAACAGGCCTCCAACGCCGCCTCGATGCGGCTATTCATACCCGCCGGGCCAGAGGCCTCCATCAACAGCGCCCATTGCGGGGTCTGCGCAAACGGGTTGCGCAAGTCAGGAAATTTCGAGGTCACCAGATCAATGCCCAGCCCGCTCATCAGCTCCAGCGCCGAGAGGCTTTCGCCCAGATGCGCCTTCAGCGCCCGGTACAGCGCCAGCCCGTCGCGCGGGGAGCCAATGGCCAGAAATGCCGTGCCCAGCTCCGCATCGCGCGGCTTCAGCTTCAGCGCGGCGGCGGTGATGATCCCCAGCGTCCCCTCGCTGCCAATCATGAGATGCCGCAAGTCGTAGCCGGTATTGTTCTTTTGCAGCGGTGCCAGCTCATTGAGCAC
>CALFWN010000050.1 GCA_937928335.1 uncultured Litoreibacter sp.
GGTACCCTCTGAGCTATCGGGATATCGAGGAGATGTTTCGCGAGTGAGGCCTGCCGGTCGATCACAGCACGATCAATCGCTGGGTTCTGACATACGCTCCCATGTTGGAGAAGCGTCTGCGCCGGTTTCGCACTTCTATCCGTCCAGATCATGACGAGCCGCCCGTGCGGGTCACGATCCTTTGCGCGAGCGCTGCGGTGCAGCGTTTGTGGGCAAGCCCGCCTTTGTTTGAGGGCGGGTTTTTTGTCTGGTTCAGTAGAAGGAGAGAGACGTGCGGCAGAGCCGTGAACGGCGATACTGTCTGGCTATCATGCTCAATTTACTTGAGTAGTCATAGCAGACAGTTCCGCACTCCGCGCCCGACCCTTGGCAAGATCGTCGGCATCAAGTTCCGCATTCATAATCTCTATGATTTTTTGCGCATCTTCCACGCCTGCTTCTGCGGCTAGAGTCAACCATGCGTAAGTCTCGATAAAGTCTTGAGGAAGCCCCTTACGTCCAGAGTGCATCAAGCCAAGATTATATTGGGCGAGGGCGTATCCTTGTTCGGCTGATTTTCGAAACAAGCGCACAGCCTCAGCAACGTCTTCAGGCACGCCTTCACCTCTCATAGCGCTGATTACATCATCATGGATGGACGTGGCGGAGGCACGGGGGTCGCCCCCCTGATTTTCCGCGACCATATCTCGGTTCCGACGATCCCGGCCTTGGCACGCGCACGCAAGCATTTGCATGCGCGGACGGGCCGCGAGGTGACACTGGTGATCACCGGCGGGCTACGCGTCTCCGAAGACTTCGCCAAGGCGATGGCCTTGGGCGCGGATGCCGTCGCCGTCAGCAATTCTGCTATGCAAGCCGTCGGCTGTATCGCGGCGCGGATGTGCAACTCCAACAACTGCCCCGTTGGCGTCGCCACGCAGAAACCGGAACTACGTAAACGGCTGGATGTGCAGATCGGCGCGGAGCGTTTGTCGCGCTATTTTGGGGCAAGTGTGGAACTGATGCAGGTTCTGGCACGCGCCTGCGGTCATGACAGCCTGTCGGGCTTTACCCAGCGCGACATCACATCGTGGAGGCGCGAGGTCGCAGACCTGAGCGGTATTCGCTTTGCGGGCGTTACCTGAGGCGCATACCCGACCTGCCAAAGTCCCATCTGGTGCATGCCGGGCGGCACCCCCAGATGGGATAGGAAAGGAGAAATTAGATGCTTGATACCTACACCATCCGCCAAGACGAGATGCCCCAAGAGATGCGGTTTCTCTTGGATCAGTACCCGCGAGATGCCTGGGACGCGCATCCCGGTTTCAAAGAGAAAACCCGCCATTGGCTTGGTGCGCATCAGATGTTCCGTCGGGTCTCTGAGAGGGTTCGGCTGGATGCAGAGGCCCTGTTGAACAAGGATATGGCTCTCGACGATTATGCTGGGCGGCTATCCTATTATGGTGGCAATCTGGTCGGGAACTTGCATGGCCATCATGGCTGGGAAGATCACAGCTATTTTCCAGAATTATCCGCCGCCGACTCGCGTTTCGATGCGGGGTTGGGGGTGTTGGAAAAGGACCATGCCGATCTGGATCGCGTGCTGGATGACTTCACCCGGCAGGCCAACCGCGTGATCAAACTGGCGCACCTGGACGAGACGCAAGCACGTGAAGAGGTGGCTGGCGTGCATCAAACCAGCGCGGTGATCGAAGCCTTTCTGAAACGCCATCTTGGTGATGAGGAAGAACTGGCGGTGCCAATCATCTTGCATCATCGGTTGAGAGGGTGAAGTGGCACGCATGACCAAAAATACCGTGACTGAATAAGATCAGAAATCGGCGAAAGGTCGTTGCGCACGAGGTGAGTTCGTGCGCGACGCTAGCCGCTCTGCTCACCTTATCTAAGCTGAACAGCAAAAAACCGATCTAATGAACAAGAAGACAAACGCAAGAACAGCCATTGGACGAGCTGCGGCGAAGCAGTGCTTTGTCCGCAGGCTACCGGTACGCAACTGACACAATTTAACATTTGCCGCGAATGGCCGGTAAGCGGACTGCGACCGCAGCATTTTGAAAGTAAGGCGGAAGTCCGCTTTGGGCCGATCCAAGCCGCACACTGCTGTGAAGCTCAGAGTGTAGCCTTTGCAGCACGGACAACGACCAATTCTAAGGACTGACGAAGGCGTTACCATTGGAATAACAGCTCAGAAAATGTGATCATGATCAGCCCCACTTGAGTGGTCCAGTTTGACTGCTAGGGCATGATTGGCCTGGGTTCTGTCGGGATTATGGCCTCCGGGGCCGGTGGGTAGTAGCCCAAAGCTAATTTGAGTGGAATAGAGACCAATAGAATAATCAGACGCGGCCATATCCGCCACAAACAAACAGGCGTTTGAGGTGAAACCCAATTCATCCATCAGTTGTTTACAGACGCATGATCCAGCGCATCAAAACCGCACCCACACGTCATCAACCGACTAATGCAACAGTCCCTTTGAAAGTACTTGCATGGTCTGCATTCTAAGAGCCTACTAGTGGGAAGGTGTAACTCGAAGAGATAGCACAGCGGGAGGTTCTGATAGGGATTGTTCGCCCTACAAGCGCAAGTTGAGACGTAGAGTGTCATAATTTCGGCAGATTCTTCAAACAATCTCTAGAGAGTGTAGTTTGGAGCAAACCCGATGGAAGCCTTCACCGACTTCTCAAATGCGATTTTGGAAGAGAAGAAACAAAGTCCGAAACCACCCAAGAAATAGCGGTGTAGAGCACGACGCTTAACGTGACCGTCGCGCGCGTGTGCGCACTGGTCCGAAAGGGCATGCTTTCACACCAGAAAACGGCTGCTTGATTTTTTATTGTTGGAACTTCCGTCCTTATTCTGTGACGCTCCTTAGGTATTTTAGATTTGAAGATTCTTGCGGAGGTATTTGCCCTCGTGGTCCTTGGGCTTATCGCAGTTTCTGGCTGTTCACCCAGATCAACAAATCCAACTGACCTCTCCCAAACCTACCCGACTACGGCAACGTTATCTTTCTGGTTAGGACAGGAACGGTCAGCATAGCTCTGCCTGTGCACTCTCGTAGCGATCGGCATATCTTTGACGTGCGGTAGCATCAGTGCGGTGGCGTTGAAATGGCCTCGTGGTCCGGCGCTGATTGCAGGAGATGGGTCCAGTTGAGCTGTTTGATCTCACGCAAGAAGCGGTTAGACTAGATTTGATTGGTAAGGCAATGGTCGGGCTCACAGGCGTCTATTCTGCGTTCCCTGAATGAATATCCGACTACTGCAAGTCTGGAAAAGGCCTACAACCGCGTATGAGAAAGCTAGGCGTGTATTATCTTGCCGTTTTGAGATCGTGGTTAACGAACTGAGTGTATCTGCATTCTAGTCGGGCCACTTCCAAGCGATAGCTGCAAGGTAGTTTCCTGTCTTAGTAGAGTTGACCACCATTCTCTTGGGGCCATACCCGTCAGCACGTCTTGGGTTTCTGAAGGGCTTTCTGTTCCGGGATAATCGAACCAGGCCAGACAATGTGAGCGCCAAGAACTCGCCTTCACCTTCGAGTGGAACAATATCAATCGATTGCCATCCTTCTAGAATAGCTTCTTCCAACATATCAAAGGGATCACGGCGCTTCGGGACGTAGTGCTTCATTCTGCTCCCTATACTCCCTCGCAGTAAATTCTAACGGGTTTGGGTCAGTAGACCACGACTCTACAATATGAGCTTGCCTTTCACCAGTCTCATGTGACGCGCCTCCCAAGGCTCCCCATTCATAACAAGAGTTTGCGGCTGGCAAGCAAGCGATTTGCTAAGGATATCCAAGAACCTATGTATGATACGTGCGTGTCTGTGGGGTGGTGCTAGTACGCAATGGGTATGCTCGTAACGGTCCGCGCTTCTCGCGGGGTCGATATGCTGGCCTAGAGCGTGCCGCGAAGGCTGACGGCTTCAACCTATCCAATATCTACCGTTTGCCAGCGTATTGTCGACCGCGTTGATTGCAAGATTTTTAGATAGCGATGCTATCCTCGCTCTGCGGTCCATCCAAAACCATTTGATCATACATTTTTCGATGCCCAAGAATAACTAAAATAGATGCCGTTCTTTGGCGAGAAGGGCTGCTTGTGTTCTGTTAGAAACTTTCAATTTCGAGAGTAGGTTCTTCACATGCAGCTTTACCGTTACCTCTTGGATGTTCAAATTCCGGGCAATTTCTTTGTTGGATAAGCCAACGCAAAGTTGTTCCAAGGTCTGTAGTTCGCGCGCGGAAAGCTTGGAAAATTCTCCTTCCGCCTTTGTCTCTGACGGGGCGGTGCCGAAATCAAACGGAAGGTATCTCTCGCCAGATAGGACAAATTTGATTGCATTGACCAAAGACGCGGCGGTCAGTGATTTCGGGATGAAGCCATCCGCGCCTCGGGTCATCGCAGTCTTGGCGACGTCACGGTTCGCCACGCCTGACATCAAGGCGACTTTGCAAGCAGGGTAGACTGCCCGCGCACGGTCCAACCCTTCAAGCCCGTTCATCCCGGGCATGTTGTAGTCAAGGATAAGCAAGTCAATCGAATCCAAGCCGCCCATTATCTCGAGGGCCTCATTGAGATTCGCGGCTGTTAGAACCTCGAAGTCTTCAACCGTCTCCAAATAGGCGGCGATGGTGTCGCGCACCAAATCATGGTCATCTGCAATAAGAATATTTGGCATGATTTCATCTCTCTCGAATTCTCGCCCCCGATACACTGGGAAAAACGCTCAAAACATGACACGTCTATACTTAAGTATAGGTGACTATGCGAATGCCCCCAACAGGTTCGTGCGCAAAGGTCTAAAAAACTTCCAAGCCTGCAATAGGAAACTCGACCATGACTAAACCACACCGCTCACGGATACTGGCCGCGTTCCTTGTCCTGCTTAGCTATTCAGTTACCCCCGCAACTGGACAGGACATGATGGGGTTGCTGGTGACAGCTACCTCGTCAGAGACTGAACCTTTTGAGCTGAGCCTCGAGGCATTAGACGCCTTGGATCAGGTCGAGTTCACCACCACCACCATCTGGACCGATGGGGAAACCCGCTTTTCAGGTGTCCCTTTGAAGGCGTTGCTTGCGCATCTTGGCACGGTGGGCAGCATCGTGGAGATGGTGGCTTTGAACGATTATGCCGTCACCATGCCGATCGCTGAGTTGGAAGATGAGGCTCCGATCGTCGCAACTCGGATGAATGGCGAGACCATGTCAGTGCGCGACAAAGGCCCATATTGGGTCGTCTTCCCCTATGACAACGACCCAAAGTACAGCACAGAGACCAACTATTCACGCAGCATCTGGCAGCTGAACCGCTTGAAGGTCATGGATTGAACACAGGTTACCCCATATGGTGACCTCAATTTGGGGGTCCCACATGAAAACCGGACTGAACGGATATCGGGTTGCAATACTGGCAGGCTTTGGCTTGCTGGTTTTGTTATTGGGGCTTATGACGACCAACCTCTTGTCGCAGCTGCGGGACCTGTCGACGGCGGCAGGTGACAACACCCAGTGGAGTATCTCGCAACTTGACACCGAATTTGCCAACTTGAACGCGACGCTGTCTGACCAATTGGCCAAAGGGGACCTATCAGATGAAGAGGTTCAACTGCGGATCGACATTGCGCTCAGTCGCCTCGATATTATCAATTCAGGCCGCGTGAGGGGGGTGTTCGGCGAAAGCAAAGAGGCCAAAACCTTGATTACTCCCCTCAATGCCTTTGCCGATGCAGCAATTGCTATCTCGGACAAGCCCGGCCCTTTGACCTCGTCAGCTTTGCGTGAGCTTCGCGGCATAGTCCAAGAGGTGCGCCCGAACGTGCGCAAGATTGCGCTTCTGGGCGTGAGCCTTGAGGCAGAACAATCCCAACAACGCCGCACCGTGTTTGCTCAGCAACTGGCCCGCACCGGAGGTATCGCCATCGCGCTTCTTGTGCTTATGGGCGGCTTGATGCTGCTGCTGGACAGGTTGCTGCGGCGCGCTGCGCGTAGAGACGCGGAGCTGTTGACGTCGTCAAAACTACTTACCTCAACGGTTGCAGCATCGCTCGATGCGATTGTGACCGCCGATGACAGCGGTAAGATCGTCGGGTTTAACGCCTCGGCCGAAGATGTTTTTGGTTGGGCGCGAGAAGAGATTATCGGCCTGACCATGGAGGACACCTTTATCCCGCATCGAATGCGTGATGCGCATCACAATGGGATGAACAGATACCTCAAGACCGGGACGCCGCGGGTTGTCGATGGCGGTCGGGTAGAATTGGCCGCGCTTCGAAAAAGCGGCGAGGAGTTCCCGGTTGAGCTGAACATCACGTCAATTGAATACGACGAGGGCACTAAGTTCATTGCCTATATCCGCGATATCAGTGAGCGGAAGATCAACGAACAGAAGCTGATTGATGCACGCGATAGGGCGGAACGAACTGATAAGGCAAAGTCGCAGTTTCTGACGGTGATGAGCCATGAGATGAGGACCCCGTTGAACGGAATTCTGGGCGTGCTGGACCTGCTAAAGACCACCCAACTGACCCCAAAGCAGGAGCGCTACGCACAGATCGCGACTGCCTCCAGCGAGATATTGTTGGAGCACACCAACGAGGCCTTGGACATCACGCGGATTGAGACCGGCACGTTGCAGCTTACGCCTCAAAACTTCGACCTGCCTGAGCTGGTGAGGTCTCTTGTGGATGTGCTTGAGCCTTTGGCTCGCGAAAAGCAGCTGGGCCTGACCCTTAAGATCGAGGAGCAAGTGCGGATGGGGTTTTACGCCGACAGTAACCGGGTCCGCCAAATTCTGACCAACCTCATCGGCAACGCAATCAAGTTTACTGAAGATGGCCGCATCGGCCTGAAGGTCAGCGGTATTCACGGACCAGTCGTTTCATCAGTAACGTTTGCCGTCACGGACACTGGCGCAGGGATTGCACTCGAGCATCAAGAACAGGTTTTCGAAGACTTTGTGGCGCTTGCCCACGGCGAAGGGCGACAAACGCGCGGCGATGGCTTGGGCTTATCCATCTCTCGCAAAATCGCACGCCAGATGGGAGGCGACATCAACTTGATGAGCGAGGTTGGCACGGGCTCCACGTTCACGCTGACGGTCCCGATGCAACGGCGTGAAGAGGTGCCACAGGCTGACGCAAGGGTTACTGACACGCGCACAGAGGATAGAAAATCTCTCACGCTGCTTGTGGTTGAAGACAACAACATTAACCGTAAGGTGCTTGGCGACATGCTGGAGGGCATGGGGCACACCGTGGTGGAAGCTGTTGACGGGGAAGACTGTTTGAAAAAGGCGGACAGCATGCCTTTCGACATAATCTTTATGGACATCAGCATGCCTGTCATGGACGGAATCGAGGCCACGCGCACGTTGCGTGCCGATGATGGGCCAAATGCGCAAACTCATATCATAGGACTCACGGCCCATGGGCGGGAAGAATACCGCGAAGAGGCGGAACAGGCCGGCATGGATCGTTTCCATACCAAACCAATCCGGCTGGACGCATTGTACAGCATCATCGCGGAAGTCTCCGCTTTGGTCCACGCGCCACTTGGGGCCGCGGCTCCGTCAGATGCATTGCGAGAGTTGTCTCAGGCGTTGGGGCAAGACAAGGTCAGTGAAATTGGCGAGCGCTTTTTCGGTGAGTTGGACATATTTTTTGCGCAAGTCCGTCAAGGTGAGTTCAAGGACGACACACCTGCGCTGGCGGAGGCGTCGCACAAAGTAAAGGGCGCCGCTGCCTTGCTGGGCCAGCATGATCTTGAGGGGCCTTTGGCTGATTTAGAACGCTCCGCTCGGGCAGGGGACCTGTCAGCTCTCGCATCACGCATCGAAGCGCTTGAGGGAATCGCCAAAAGCACCCGCGCCGGTTTTACCGACATATTGGCCAACTCCGCCAAATAGGCACTCTTTCGATGAGCAGCCTATTCCAAAGGATAGATCGTCCACTCCAATTCCCTGTCAGCTATCCCCCCGCACCCCGGTTTTGTCATCCGATGGGGCTTAAACCTTAGTTCATCGACAACATGGGTCGCCTGGAGGGGCCCACGACAAAGGAACTAAGACAATGACAAACGCAAAAGAAATCATCGTAATCGGTGGCGACGGATTCTGCGGCTGGCCAACAGCCCTTCATCTTTCCAAGCTGGGCCACAATGTCACCATCGTCGACAACATGTCGCGACGCGACATCGACGCTGAAATGAGGGCGGACAGCCTGACCCCAATTGCATCCATGGAAGATCGCCTGATTGCCTGGAAAGATCACACTGGCCTGACCATCAAGTTCGAAAATATCGACGTGGCCCGTGAGTTTGACCGCGTCACCGATCTGATGATGGCGACGAAGCCTGATACCATCATCCATTTTGGCGAGCAACGCGCCGCCCCTTACTCGATGAAAGGTGTGGACGAGAAGCGTTACACCGTCGACAACAACATCTCTGGAACGCACAACTTGCTGGCGGCCTCAACCGAACTGGGTCTGGATCCACATTTCGTCCACCTCGGTACGATGGGCGTCTATGGTTACGACGATGATGGCATGGAAATCCCTGAAGGGTACCTCCCGGTCTATGTGCCGGGCGACAATGGGAAAATCTTCCAACGCGACATCCTTTATCCAACCAACCCGGGCAGCGTCTATCACATGACCAAATCCATGGATCAGCTGCTGTTCCAATTCTACGCAAAGAACGACCTTCTCCGCGTCACGGACCTTCACCAAGGCATTGTCTGGGGCACCCAGACCGACGAGACCAAGCTCGACGAGCGCCTGATCAACCGTTTTGACTATGACGGTGATTACGGCACGGTGCTGAACCGGTTCTTGATGCAAGCCGTGGTCGGCCACCCTCTGACGGTGCATGGCACCGGTGGCCAGACCCGTGCCTTTATCCACATTCAGGATACAGTGAAATGTCTGGCCCTGGCCGTGGAAAACCCGCCCGCCCGCGACGGCAAGGTGGCGATCTTAAACCAGATGACGGAGACCCACTCAGTCCGTTCCTTGGCCGAGCTTGTGGCCAATACCTCTGGAGCCAAAATCGCCAACGTAGACAATCCGCGCAATGAAGCCGCCGAAAACGATCTGCGTGTATCGAACAAGACCTTCATTGCGCTGGGTCTGAAACCGGTCACTTTGGCTGAAGGCTTGATGGATGAGACGCAGGAAATCGCGGCGAAGTATGCGCATCGTTGTATCCGCAAGATGATCCCGTGCGTTTCCACATGGACGGACAACCAACGCCCCGGTGTCGTGCAACACGACCGTAGACGGGCAGCTTAACCGGCTCAAGACAGATGCGCCGAACCCGCTTGGAGGTGGGTTTGACGCAAACTGCTCGAGACGGTCAAAACTCAGGTGAAAAACATGCGCATGATTGGCATTGGGTTGATGGGGTTTCTCCTCGCAGGTGTCGCCCTCCTGCTCTCGACAATGAACATCTTGGAAAAGGGACAACGTTATGTCAGCGAATTGACATATGGTCCGCAGTTGGTCTTTGAAAACCGGACTGCGCTGTTAGCGGCCGACACGCATACCGCCGTGGTCTATCGCTCCAGTCCCAACCAACCTGTTATTCTTTCCGGTTTGCCCGCCTACCAGGGCGTCGCGTTCAACATGCCGATGGATGCACGCCCAACGTCTGGATACCTCCAAATCGATGCGACATTACAAATCCTTGAGGGCGTTGAGGGGGTGCTGCGCATCTCCATCGACAACACCCGGCGGGGTGAGATGTTGCTGCGTCCGGGTGAGGTTGGGCGCTCCTTGCAAATTCCGCTTTCACCGACGGATTTTGCAAGGGACCAGCTGGTCGTCTCTTTCTCACTGCAAGGCGAGGGCCCCGGTCTTCAGTGCAGTTCAGACAAAGGCTTTGAAGCCGTCGTCGAGATCGAGACGACCAGCGCAGTCTTTCTGACGCTGGACCGCCCGCTGGAAACAGCACGCGACCGGGTCAACGCTTGGGGCCAGATGGTGCGGGTCGCCTGGCCCAGCTGGCTGAAGTCCGAGGAACGAGCACGGCGCTTAGTGTTGGCAACGCAATTTCGGCAGCGCAACGTCGAAACCGTCATGGTAGATGCCCACTCTGCCGACGCTCTGACAACCGACGGACTGCGGGCCGCGTTGCTCTACCATCCGGCTGCTGAACGTGATGCCGGCCCTTCGGCATGGGCACGGGGCATGGCTGACAGCGGTGTGAATGCTGGCATGCGCCGGTTCCACCGAGAAACCATCTGGCGGGAACGGTACGACCTGCGCCAAGGCGACGCGTTGCGTGTTCCTGAAGCGTTGGACCTCAATCTTGTCTTGGGTGGTCACATTGGCCAGCCGCCGTGGTCGCTAACCGTGACATTGAATGGCCGCCTGATCCATCACCAAACCATCGAGGCTGTGCAGACGCAGTTGGAACTCCGCGTCGACATGCCAGAAGACATGCAGACTGCGGTGAACGTCATTGAAGTGACGCTTGGGGCCAACAATCACGCCGAGGGCGTCTGCAATGAAGGCCCCGAACTGATCGCCGAGATGCTGCCTGCAACGCAACTGGTCGCCGGGGATAGTAGCTACTCAGACACCCTCACGGAGCTGCGCCTTGCCTTGACCAATATAGGCACACTCCACGTGGGGATGCTGTCAAATTTGACGGCAGCAGACGCGCAGACGGCAAGTATGATACTGGCGGGCCTGCTTCCTGCCGAGGTCGCACTGAGACCCAGCAGCACTTCCGCGCAGGCTATCGTCGTCTCTCCGCAGGACGAGGCGTTTACCCTACCCAGCTCCGAGCCGACCTGGCTTGTCACGTTGGATGCCAGTTCACAGGAATTGATAGTGCAACCGCTTGATGGCGGGTCGCAACCGCCACGCACCGGCATAGCCGTCTTCGTCATTCCCAACACGCTTGACCTTACAAAGGTGAAGACATGAGCGAGGCTGACGACAAGCGCGAACAGATCAATTACATCTCTGTTGACAGTGCGCCCAAGCGCTTTGCGGGGCTGGTATCTGAATGGCAGGCACTTCGTATGTTGCTGCTGTTCACTGCGCTCGCCGCAGTGCAGCTTTGGGTTGTCAACACTCAGCTGGCTGCGCAAATTCTTCCAAACCACGACTATGTCTTTTCCCTACACAAAGGACGTCACGCGATTTCGATCCGCATTTTCTTGATCTCGTTCTTCATCTCTTTCGCGGCGTTTAGCAATGGCGGACCCCAAGGCCGCATCCTGTTTGGATTGGACATGACGTTGACCTTCTTGGTCGGATGCGCCGCGTTTGATTTGGCCAACGCAGTTGCGCATGCCGTGATCGGCACGTCCTTTTCTCTGCATTTCAGCGCCATTGCGTCCGGCCTGTTCGGTTTCGCGATCTACTCGTTTAAGCTGTTAGAGCGGGGGCTGATGCCTGCCCGTATCCGGATTGAACATATCCCGGTCAGCCAGATGCGCGCGTTCATGCGTCTTGGGGTCACGCTGGCCATTGCTGCGGTAGTCGCTATTTGGGTAGGTGGCCTGGAATTATATGTTGTCACCGTTCTGCGGCAATGGACACTCCTTGGCGGCATCGGCCCGGGTGTCTTTCTGTTCCTACCAGTCTTGTTTGGGCAGCTCTACCTGCTTGCCATCTATGACGTGCTGACCGCAAAGACGCCCAAGTTCACTCCGCCGGTGTCGGTTATCGTGCCTGCGCATAACGAGAGTTACATCATTAAGGATACGATCAATGCGATGGACCGTGCTGCTGTGCATTATGGCGGCGAGGTTCACATCCTAGTCATGAACAATAATTCCACCGACGACACCGAAGACATTGCCCGCGAAACACTGGCCGCATGCAAAGCCGCTAAGGGGCGTGTTATCAACGTCCCCAAGCCCGGTAAGTCCAACGCTTTGAACGCAGGGCTAGACGCCTGCAAGACCGAATTTCTGGTGAGGGTCGATGCGGACACGTTGGTCGGCGAAGACAACTTTACCCGTGCCATGCCTTACTTCACCAACCCGCAAGTGGGCGTTGTCGGTGGTGTGCCGGTGCCCCCAGGCGGCGCATTGTTTGACCGCGCGCGTTTGTTAGAGGTGCTCGTCAAACATGGTTTCTATTCCGTTGCTATGGGGGCGGTGAACGGTGTTGTCGGCATACCGGGCATGTTCGTGGTCTACCGAACCCATCACCCGCGATATCTAGGCGGTTTCGTGGAAGGTATGAACGGCGAAGACACCGATATTTCACTGCGCGTTGGCGAGTTGGGCTTCCACTCAGTGGTGGACCCGAAAATCCGTTACATCTCGGAAGTGCCGTCCTCCTACAGCCACATGCGCGAACAACGCATGCGCTGGTTTCGCTCCATCTACCACATCTCCTCGCGCTGCCGCGATCTTATCTACGGCCCGAACAAGACCCTGCGCGGTAAAGTGATTTTGCCTTACATGCTGATCAACTCCGCGCGTCGTGCGATGTTGGTCCCGCTGATCATCTACGGCAGCTTGGAATGGGGACTGCGTTTCAACCCCGAAAGCCCAATCTTGTGGCAATCCATCATTGCGGTCACAACTGGTGCGCCTGCAATCATGGCCGTCGCAGCTTCCCTGTTAAACGGGGTGCCTAAGGGCATCATCGCACTGCCAGAGTATCTGATCTTCCGAGTTTTGCGTGCCTATTTCACTTTGGAGTCGATGCTCAGCATTTTGGTTGATGTAGAGGGCGAGGATCTGGAGCACGTGATCCGCCTTGATATCGTACCCGATAAACCGACTCGGATGGCCTAATTTGTGAATGCATGCCTCTTCTATCTTCGGGTGATCAATCTACCGCCATATCTCGGATTATTCCCCAGTAGCATCTGACCTACTCTCCGGAAGACGGGCGTAGTGAATGAGCCCCCCTGATTTAGAAGTGGAAGGAGCTCGCACAAAAGTAGGGAGTAGCAAGCCTAGGTAAGACAAATGCAAGGGCGGTGCTTAGTTTATTGCGCAACTATCAACGAGCGGCAAAGACTGGTGCAAGCGCTATTGCGCATTTCCGGTTCGGACAAAGGAAGACAGGTTGAAATCGACCTTCTTCCACTCACTGAAGTTTAGGCTCTCAGCCTGCGGCTTTCTTCGTTTCCGCAATTTGGTTCACGCTGCTCCTGCAAGCAATCTCTGATCGGTAGACTGACCGAATATGTTGGAGTTCACGAACCCTATGATGTTCGCCATTTTGAATGCAGAAATTTTCAAGATCATCTAGAATATCCATCAACCAGCTAGTACTCACATCAACATCCTTGATTTTCGAAAAGGTAAACAATGAAACTGAGTAACGACAAGTTTAAGCAATGTGACAATTGGAATGGAAGTTGGTTAAGAAACTCTTAACAGGAATTCGCTCCGGATCGGGAACTATGCAGCTTGAGAGGTTTGACCTCGCTTTCGTTTTTCATCTGCTTCGATCTGCGCACTGATCAATAAATCAGAAACAACTCTTGCTGTATGGTGGAATCCCTCTCCTTCAAGTGCCCGTTTTGCGACAAACAACCTCATCAGAAAATCGACTTCGGTCATGATTGGCTCCTTTCGCTTCACAATCTTGCCACAAGAAGGAAACAATAAAGCCGTTAACAGAACGTAAATTTACTCGAATTAGGAAACACTTCAGGAGAGATCGGCGGATTGTGGCCTGCCTTAACAGCCGCTTTCAGAATATTGCCCGAGTGAGGTTTCCCAACTCTTGGCTTGACCGGGACGACGGTAACTAGAAGCCTGATTGCTATAATTTCGTAGATTTGGCTCAATAGCCTGCCGTCCTGTCTAGCCCCATTTATGTGGGCCTTTTTTATAGTGTGGGGCGGGCACCCGTTTAATGTCTGATGTGGTCGAACACGATTGTACTGTCTGAGCTAGGTATTGATGATGATCTGTGCCTACTTGGTGGTGGGAATCATTCTGCGTTGAGGATCTCCCGGAAAAGTGTCCCATTGAAGCGCTCATTGCACCCACTCTCCCGAGGCAATCCTGAACAGATCTGGGTCAAATTGATACCGACCTTTCTCAATCAGTCTTGTATTGCTGTTGTGATGAACTTTGAGCCGTTGTCCGAACGAGTGTATTCGCGTTTCCCGCACCGCAAAAGACGTGAGTAGAGCGCATCCAACATGTCTGCGTTGCTCACCTTTGGTTTGACCGTGACACACAGCGCCTCCCGGGAATATTTATCCAGCACCGTGAGCTTTTGGTAGAGCCGCCCGTTGCTCAGTTTGTCGTGTATAAAATCGATGCTCCAGATGCGATTGAGATGTTGCAGCCGCAGCTGGATGATCGAGCTATCCTTGCTGTAAAGCCGCCTGCGTTTCTTGTACTACTTTGAAGTCGTAAGCCTTCTTCACGCTACAGGCGTCTGACCCACTTGTCATTGACGGACCAGCCTTGAACGCGCAGTAGTTCCGCAACCTTACGATAGCCGCAGCGGCCATAGTGTTTGGCAAACCGGATCATTGCTAGGCGCAACACCTCATCATCCGTGGAAACCGCTTGGTATTGCAACGTGCTTCGGGCCACGCCCAGAACCCGACATGTGCGCCGTT
>CALFWN010000051.1 GCA_937928335.1 uncultured Litoreibacter sp.
TCGTAGCCCTGATCGTCTTGTGTGCTGTAGCGGCTATTGTTCAGCACGACGCCCAAGACATTGGTCTGCTGCGCCACTTCGCGCTCGCATTGGTCCAGCTGGCTCATTTTCGTCTGCTCTGCACGGGCCACGATCAGGGCGCAGTCGACATTCTTGAGGAATGCGCGCGCGTCATCGGTGCTGAGCATTGGCGGCAGGTCGAAGATCATGATGTCCGGGGCAAAGTCGTGTTGCAGCTCATCAAGCCTGTCGGAGGTGCGTTGTGACAATAAAAGCTGGGTCGAGTCGGCCACTGGCCCGGGCGTCATGGAGATCGCGACATTGCCACGCAAACACAGCATCTGCTCTTGCGGGCTGATATCGCCTGTCAGCATCGCCTTCATGCTATGCTCGGGCTTGCAGCCCAACAGGTTGGAAATATTGGGCCTGCGCAAATCCATATCGAACAACATGGTCCGGTTCTCGCGTTGCCGGGAAAACCCGACGGCCAGATTACATGCGGTGGTGCTTTTGCCGCAGGCTTGGTTGGGCGACGTGATGGCCATGCGGGTCCACCCGTTTTGACGCATCAACAAGAAGGCCTTGGTGCGCAGAATGTCGAACGGGTTGGAGGCCGCTTCTGAGTTCAGGGTCAGGATGCGGTTTTTCTTGAGATGCTTGAGCTCGGGCTCAAACGGGGCCAGCTCCTCCCAAAGGGGAGGTGCGGGCAGGACGGGAACATCATGCGGTGTGCTGCGGCTTTTGGTCTTTGGGCGCGCTTTCACTGTGGCGGGTGACGCCATTTGTCCGTCCCGCTCCTGGCGGGCCTTGTTCAAGGCTTTCTGTAGCTTTTCCATTCGGGTCGGTTACTTCCTAGAGGGGGCGTCAGGAGAGCCGGTCTTTGATTTTCTCAAAGAGCAGATCAAGCGGCATGTAATATGTGTCGATGGCCCATAGCACGGTGGGCACCATAGCGATCACGGCCAGCAAGGACGTGAATTGCACCGCGCGGCGCCAGCGTCTGTGCGAGGCTGTTTCTATGTTGGGCAAGGTGGCAAGCGGGGTGATGTCCAATGCCCTCACGATGTCGATCGGGCGGCGGATCACCTGGTTAAACAGCTCTAACAGAAAGAAGAAACCGCCAGCCAGGCCAAGACCAAGGAGGACGCCAAGTGCGGCGATCTGTTTGCGGTTTGGGCTGGAGGGCTCATCAGGAATAGAGGCGGCTTCCAGTACGGAAATACGCTCACCTTTGGCGGCAGCCTCGACACGGGAACTCATCCGCGCGGCGGCCAGACGGGAGATAGACCCGTTATAGAGGCTTTGAATGTTTTCCTGCTCGCGCTCCATGCCTGCAAGGATGATGCCGTTGGCAGGCGTGCGCTCAATGCTGATCCGCAGCTCTGCCAGCTCTTCATTGGCTTCCTTGATCTCCTGTTGCAGGGCTTTCGTGCGGCTGTCGATCTCGGCCAGGCTGATATCGAGCGCTGTTTCCTGGGCGCTGATCGGGGTTTCGGTCTCCGATTGTGTGGCTCCGCTTGCTTCGATCTGTGCGGTTAGCGCATCGACCTGCGCTTTGAGGTTGCGCACGCGGGGGTTGGTCTCTGACAGGGTGCTTCGTGCCACGCTCAGCTCGCCCTCAAGTGTTTGCAAGCGTTGCTCTTCGGGGCTCAGCCGGGCGTTGGGGTCCGCCTCCACAGAGCCGGTGGCCTCATAGACACGCAAGATATTGGCGCGCTGGGATTCCAGGCTTTCCAACTCCCGTTCGCCGCGCGAGACGCGTTCTTGCAGCAAAGACTGGCGGTTCTGCCGATACTCAAGATTTTCCGGCAGCGCATCGCCATTCTCGTCCTTGAAGGTGACGATCTTGCCCGATTGCAAATCCAGCTCATCAGAAAGGCGCTGAACCTCCTGTTCAAAGAAGGACAGGGTGGAATCTGACTGGTCTTTACGATCCTCAATGCTGCTTTCGAGCGCAATAGAGACGTAGCGGTTCACGACCTCGGCCACTTTCTCAGGGTCAGGGCCCTCAAAGCCGATCACCATCAGCGTGGCTTGATCGCGCCCTGTGGTCAGGTTGATCCTCGTGGCACGGCGCATGGCCACAACAATCTCGTCAGGGGTCATCTGGTTTTGCTGTTCAAAGATCCGCACATCATTGGCGATGTCGATCAGGTTGGACCGCGTCAAAAGTTGCTTCTCGATGACCTGCAATTGCTCAGCAGCTGTGACTTGAACGGTAGTGCGTACAAGATCATCGGAGATCTGGGCGGATTCGACGAGCAGCGTCGAGGAGGTCTCGTACATCGAGGGCAGCCGCTGCGCGATGATCACCCCGCCAATGGCGCTGATCATGAACAACAACAGCATCGCCGGCAGCCGCCGGGGAAGAAGCTTGAGGTAGAATCGAAGATCAGAAATCATTCCGCAGCCTTGCTAAGTGGGACTTTCACCGGGTTCACCAGCTGGAAAACATCTTGGGTTTCTTGCGTTGTGACAAACAGGCCGTCCGAGAGCAACTCCCGGATCAGATCAATGCCCACAGCGCGGCGTTCGACGCTGGCGGCATAGACCAGGGCCAGATCGCACAGCTTGTTGATCAGTCGCGGCACGCCTCTGGTTTCCTCGTAAATGGCCTTAATGGCGAAGATCGAGATCTCGTCACCGGTTCCGCCGACATGCATCAGCCGGTGGCGGATGTAGTCGCGGGTGCTTGTCGCATCCAAGCCCTTGAGGTGATAGGAGGCGGTGACCCGCTGGGCGAATTGCGACAGTGCCGGCGCAGATACCAGCTGACGCAGCTCTGGCTGGCCCACAAGGATCAGTTGCAACAGCTCGTCTTTTCCCGAGTTGATATTGGTAAACATCCGCAGCTCTTCGAGCGCCTCGATCGACAGGTTCTGCGCCTCGTCAATGATCAGCACCACGTGGCGGCCTTCGGCATATTCCTCGATGACGAAATCCTGAAACCGCTGGAACATGGATATATAGTCATCCCCCGGCTCTGTCTTGAGGCCGAGCGAATAGAGCACCCAATGCAGCAGATCGCCGCGCCCGCCCTGTGCGTTGGAGATCAGCCCGATGGTGGCGCGCTGCTCCAGGGTGCGCAGAAGATACTGGATAAGAGTGGTTTTCCCGGCGCCGACCTCGCCTGTGACAACGGTTAACGGGGCGTGGGTCATGATGCCGTATTCCAGCACGGTACGGGCCCGTTTGTGACCTTCAGACCAGAACAGGAAATCGGGGTCCGGCTGCAACGTGAAGGGTCGCTCGCTGAAACCGAAAAATGTTGTGTAGAGCTCCGCGCTCATGCAGCTAATACCTCTTTATCATGGCCGAAGGTCCCCACCAGAATCCGGCCTGTACTTATTATAGCGTCAAAGCGCCCATGTCCCCTACCCTGATATAGAGGGAAAATGGCAAGATTACGAACATTCAGCCTGACCGGTTCACACGTAGCGAGACCTAGAATCGTTTCAATGCCGTTTTGGTGTTTGCCGCAATTGTGACCTCCAAAAGCAGCTTTATGGCTTCAAATCAATAAAAATTCGCCATTCACAGGAAAAATGCTTTTTTTGTAGAGAATCATCCCTGCCGCACAGTGAATAAAGGGATTCTGGTGATTTTGATGCGCAAACAAGTATCGCCAGTTCTTAACCAAATCCCAAAATTTGAGCGGATTGTTGCGAAACAAACTCTAGCAAATTTGTTCACAGTTTGTTAAGTTTAAGGCAGTTCAGATGTAACTGCGCATCTGTTGGAGAGTATGGGCCGTTTTGCCCGAGTTTCACAAGTTTTGGAGTGTGCCTTGTAAGGCCGATTATCAGATGATGCCATTTGCTGCCAACCTTCTCGAACATACCACAGATTTTGACGCGGTCGCCGTAGCGCAGCCGCAGAGCCGTGAGAAAAAACAGCGTGTCAGTTTCTACCGGACCTATATGAAGCGCGTGCTTGATATTGCGCTGGTCCTGCTGAGCCTGCCTGTTGTTTTGCCGATCATCGCAATCGGTGTTCTGCTGGTCATGCGCGACGGGCATAACCCCTTCTACACGCAGCTGCGTGTTGGCAAGGGCGGCACCCATTTCAAGATGCTCAAGCTGCGTACGATGGTGCCCAATGCCCATGCTCTGCTTTCGGCGCATCTTGCAACGGATCAAAATGCGAAAGCCGAATGGGACGCGACCCAGAAGCTGAAGAAAGACCCGCGCATCACTGCCATTGGTCGTATCCTGCGCAAAAGCTCCGTTGACGAGCTGCCACAGCTGCTGAACGTGCTCAAAGGGGATATGTCCCTGGTCGGTCCACGCCCGATGATGGTTGAGCAGGAAGCGCTCTATCACGGTGAAGGCTACTATGCGCTGCGCCCGGGTCTGACAGGTTTGTGGCAGGTGTCTGATCGCAACGAATGTGACTTTGCGGACCGGGTGAAGTTTGACGAGGTCTATGACCGTGTCGTTTCCTTTCCGATCGATATCGCTGTGATCCTGCGCACCTTTACCGTTGTGTTCCGTGGCACAGGCTACTGATTGCCAGCAGACTGATTTCCGGCGCTTCGCAGGTGCATCACAACTACATTATGTCTTTATTCTCAGCCCAGATTAATCTGGGCTGATTTTATTCTGCCTGCTATGGACGTGATAAACGAGCCCCCAGCAGCTGTATGAGGCGACCTATGTCATTGAATTTATCTGTGAAAACAGCCTTTTCGAAACTCGGCCTTGCGATGGGGATGGGTCTGCTCTTGGCGGGGTGTCTGCAATCGTCGCAAGAGCGTGCCGCTGAGCATCTTGAAAACGGGATGGCCTTGGTCGCGGAAGGGGATTTGCCGCGTGCATTGGTCGAGTTCCGCAACACAATCGCGCTGGATGACCAGAATCTGGAGGCTCACCGGCAGATGGCCCAGGCCAATCTGGAGCTGGACAGATATCAGGCTGCCTATACGTCTTATCTGCGTCTGGTTGAGGCTGCCCCGGATGACCTAGAGGGCCGTCTGGCATTGAGCGAGCTGGCTTTTCTGGCACGCAACTGGGAAGAATTTGAACGCCACGGCGACAAGCTTGTGGAGATCTCTCCCGAAGAGCCCGAGGTGAATGCGGTCCGGCTTGGATTGGAATATCGCACCGCGCTAAGTGAAAGCGATACAGGCCAAAGCCAGGTGATCCTGACCCAGGCAGAGGCCTTGGCCGAAGACCTGCCCGAGAATGCGATTGTCAGACGCATCCGCATCGATGCCTATATTGCGGACGGCAAATATGCCGAGGCGCTTGCCCTGATAGAAGACAGCATCGCGGCGGCTCCGAAAGATTTGAACCTCTATACGGTCAAACTTCAATTGCTCGCCCGTCTTGGTGACGAGGCCGGGATAGAGGCCGAATTGCTGAACATGCTGGAGGTGTTTCCCGAAGAACGCCAGACCAAGGAAACCTATCTACGCTTCCTGATGGCGCGCGAACGGATCGATGATGCAGAGGCTTTCCTGAACACGCTCTTTGCACAAGCCTCGCCAGAGGAGCGCAATGACGCTTTCATCAGCCTGATACAGTTTATCCGCCAGACCAAAGGTGCAGAACCGGCTTTGGCCAGGGTCGAGGACACATTGGCCAAGGAAGACAGCGCAAACACTGTATGGCAGGTCCTGCGCGGGTCCTTGATTTTTGACACTGGCCGCCGCGAAGACGGGATTGCTGCGATAGAGGAGGTGCTTGCCACCGAAGAGCCGCTCCCGCCTCAAGAGATGCTGGATGCCAAAATCGTCCTTGGGCAGATGTTGCTGGCCAATGGCAACGAGGTCGGCGCACGCAAGCAAATCGAAGAGGTTCTGGTTGACGATCCGAAAAATGCACGGGCTTTGAAAATGCGGGCGGGCTGGCTGATCAGCGACGACGAGACCACCGCCGCGATCAATGACTTGCGGCTGGCGCTGGATCAGGACCCGGAGGATGCAGACATCATGGTGTTGATGGCGCAGGCCTATGAACGTGCGGGCAATCGCGACCTGATGCAGAGCTTTCTGGCCTCCGCCGTGGAGACCTCCAACAATGCCCCGCGCTATACATTGCTCTTTGCCGACAGCCTGGTTGCAGATGACAGGCTGCTGGATGCCGAAAGCGCGCTGATCGCGTCTTTGCGGATCGCGCCCGGTAATGTCGATGTGCTGTCTGCGCTCGGCAATGTGTATCTGCAGCTTGATGACATGCCCCGCGCGGATCAGGTCGCCAAAACGCTCAAGAATATTGACACGCCTGAGGCGCAATCCAGCGCTGACAATCTGCAGGCGGAGGTGATCGTGCGCCAGTTGGGGGTCGATCAGGCGCTTGATTTCCTTGAGGAACAAGCAACGGATGCCGAGAAAGGGGATGCTTTTGCCAAGTTGGTGCTGGTCCAGGCCCGGCTGCGGGCTGGTAAAACCGAAGAGGCGCTGAGTTTTGCGAAAGCGGCTGTCGCGGAGGAGCCGGAGGACCTGCGTTTGCGCAATGCACTCGCGCTCAGCTATGCCGCTGCTCAAGATTTCGAGGCCGCAGAGCAGGAATTTGAAACCATTTTGCAGGCCCGTCCGGATGCGGTGACAATCTATCTGCAACTGGCCCGCCTGCGCGGCGCACAGGACCGTGCAGAGGACGCGCGCCAGACCATTGATGCCGGGTTGGACCAGGCCCCCGATGCGCCCGATCTTTTGTGGGCAAAAGCGTCCTATCTTCAGCAAGAAGGGAATATTGACGGCGCCATCGACATTTATGAAGGGCTCTATGCGCGCAACTCTGGCAGTCTGGTCGTGGCCAATAACCTTGCCAGCCTGCTTGCGACATACCGCGAAGACGAGGACAGCCTTGCACGTGCAGAGGTGATCGCGCGCAGGCTTGAAGGCACTGATGTACCTGCGTTCCAGGACACATATGGCTGGTTGTTGTTCCGTCGCGGTGAGGTGCAGGCCGCCCTGCCCTATCTTGAGGGCGCGAGTGCCGGTTTGCCGCAAGATCCTGTGGTGCAGCTGCATCTGGGGGAGGCCTATGCCGCCCTGAACCGCCGCGCAGATGCGCTGGCCCAGCTCAACAAGGCTTTGGAAGTGGCCGGCCCGCTGGCAGATGATGTGCTGAAGGCCAGAATTCAAACCCGACTCACTGAGCTTAATGCGGCCACAGACAACTAGCATTGTGGCCAATTGTTTCTAGAGCAGGTTTTGAGGTTAAATGCGGAAAATCGAGGCTCTACAGGCATTTAAGGCCTTTTTTGCCTTCCAAGCCGTGTTCTGCAGAACACATATGAAAATGCGTCGGGCGCAAGTCCGGCTTTTCCTTTCAGCCAGAGCCGAATCCATGCAGTATCAAGCTCGAAACTGCGTCCAGGCCCTTGGGGGGGCTCGCGGTGCTGCCAATTTTGAGGTCCGAAATGAAATATTTCATCGTCGCACTCTGGAGCCTTCTGCTCTCCGTGACTGCTGTTCATGCACAAAGCAATTACCGTGTCAGCTCTGGCGACACATTGTCGATTGAGGTTCTTGAAGACCCTCAGCTCAGCCGCGAAGTTCTTGTCGTCCCCGGCGGGACCATCAGCTTTCCGTTTGTCGGCACCGTACGTGCCGCCGGGCGCACAGTTGAGCAGATCCGCGCGAGCATCGTGAACGGCATCTCCAGCAATTTTGCGGCCGAGCCTACTGTGTTCGTGTCTGTTTCTGCCTTGCGTGAGCGTGAAGAGCGCGAGCCAGCCGAGCCTGTGACCATGAATGTCTATTTCCTTGGCGAAGTGACGACACCTGGCCTGCGCGAAGTGACGCCCGGCACCACATTCCTGCAAGGGATGTCTCAGGCTGGCGGGTTCACACCGTTTGCGGCAACCAAGCGCATTCAGCTGCGCCGCACCAATCGTAAGACCGGGGCGCAAAGCACCAGCGTCATCAACTACCGCGCCCTTTCGCAAGGTGCTGGGTTGAGCCGCTCCATCAGACTGCAAGAGGGCGACGTTATCTTGGTCCCCGGGCGCAGGCTTTTTGAATAGTTAGGCGACATCCAAGGGTGGGCAGTTCGTGGCAAAGCAAAGAATAAGCGCAAAACAAGGCGCAGCACGCAAACAGGTAACAATACTGGGGCTTTCAACAGCCCCTTTATTGCTGTCTGGCGGTCTTATATGGGCGCAGGATGCAGGCGGGATCAGGGCGACGTTCGATATCTCCCAACGCCTTGAATATGTTGAAGAAGACGGGTTCACCGTAGGCAGCGACGAAGGGCTGCGTTCGGTCACGGGGCTGGGCTTCGCGCTCAGCAGTGAGACCCGCGGCCAACGGCTGACCTTCAGTGGTTCAACCAATGTTGCACAAAACCTGACAAATGGCGGCGGCGTCGAGTTTGAAGACACTCTTGTAGCACTCGATTACGCGCGGTCCAGCCGCAACTCGGAGCTGACCTTCGGGTTGACCTATCGCCGTGACGAGGTTGATGATCTTGCCTTCGACACGGATTTGCTGCTCGACGATGACATCACCTCTGGCGATGGTCAGCGGGAAGTGTTTGGGGCTACGACTGGCCTTACGCTGGGCCGTGAAGGGCCAATCACGACAACCCTGACCCATGCCTATGAGAAAAGCGTCTATTCGGACACGATCGATCCCAGCTTGAACGACAGCGACACCCAATCGGTGACAGGCCGCCTGAGTTTTCAGGTCAGCCCGGTCCTGACCACGGATATTTTTGCCTCCTGGCGTGACGTTGATGAAGACGGCCCGACCGCCCTTGATCGTACCTTTCGCAGGGCCGGCATCGGCGCGGTTTATGACATCTCACCTGCGACGACCCTCAGGGGGGAGTTGTTTTACGAAGACGAATCCAGCGAGTCGGCGACGGTTACAGAAGCCAACGGTCTGGGCTACGCCTTATCGCTCACCAATGATCGCCCCAATGGGGAAATTCGTGTGAGTTTCGAAGAAGAGCAAACGATCAACGGCACGCGTCGCGAAGCCCTGATCGGCCGTAGCTATGAGCTGCGGCGCGGGACATTGTCCTTTGCTGTCGGTGCCACCAGAACAGAAGGCTTCAGCACGCAGTCATTGGCAAATGTTGCGTTTGATTTCCAGATTGACCCGTTGAGCACTATTCGCATGGAACTGGACCAGACCGCAGCTGTAAATGATGATGACAGCGAAGTGGTCAACACCCGGTTTGATATGTCCTATACCCGCAGCATCTCCAGCCTGTCTGACATCAGCGCAAGCATCGCGCTGGTGGATGAAAATGTGATTGGCGATGCTCTTGGCGACGAGCAAAGCGTGCGGTTTGACCTTACCCATCGCTATGAGCTCACACGAGACTGGGATCTGGTGTCAGGCTTTGAGTATTCCTCTGTTGATGAGGATACCTCGGAACGCCGCGACCGCAGCACTGTGTTTCTTGGCATCGAGAGAAGCTTTGACATTCGGCCCTGACGCGGGGCCGAAAAGATCATGACATCATCAGCCGGGCCTCGCCTGTTTGCCCCGCCAGTGCTGCTTGCATTGGTGATGATTTGTGCCGGGATCGAAGCTGTTTTGTTGCTGGCTGATTACGGCTTTCTGACAGGCACCCGGCTGCGCGCCAAGGCCTATGAATATGCGGGGTTCTGGCCGGGGCTGCTGCATGGCTGGCAGCCCAACTATGCCAGCCAGCCCTATGTCATGTTTTTCACCTATGCGTTTTTGCACGGGGGGGCGGTGCATCTGGTGGTCAATATGATCACATTGGTCAGCCTTGGCCGTGCCGTTTGCGACCGGGTTGGCGGCTTTGGTTTCATGGCCACATACATGGCGGCGGTCCTGGGTGGGGCGCTGATCTTTGGGCTGCTGACCCGCTCGACGCAACCAATGGTGGGCGCATCCGGCGGCTTGTTCGGGCTCGCAGGCGCCGTCCTTGCGTGGAACTATATTGATCGTTTCAACGCCCACCGCAGGCTTTGGCCGGTGGCCAGGGTCATCCTGTTTCTGGTCGCACTCAATCTGGCATTGTGGTGGGCGATGGATGGACTCTTGGCGTGGCAGACCCATTTGGGCGGTTTCATCGGTGGCTGGATTGCGGCATTGGTGATCAACCCCCGCCCGCAACAGCTTCCAGAATAGTAGCTCTCCCTCCTGTTTTCAGAGTCGTCTGGCAAGCAGGGATGGCGTAAGGCCAACACAAGACCATCAAAGAGTGTGCCGAGTATATGAAAGCCAGGATTTCCGAAATACTTACCGGAGACGGGATGAAAGCGCGCGCCATTCGCGGCACCGCGCTGAGCATTGGCACTTTTGGCGGATCACAAATCATCCGGCTGGGCTCCAACCTGATCCTGACGCGTCTGTTGTTCCCGGAGGCCTTCGGCCTGATGGCACTGATGCAGGTCTTTATCATCGGGCTGGAGCAGTTTGCCGATATGGGCATCACCCCGGCCATCATTCAAAGCAAACGCGGCGATGAGCGCTCGTTCCTGAATACAGCCTGGACGTTTCAGGTCGTGCGAGGCTTCGTGCTGTGGCTTCTGGCCTGCCTTTTGACCGTGCCTCTGGCCAATTTCTATGAGCAGGAAAGCCTGAAAACCATATTGCCAATTCTGGCGTTCAGCACTGTGTTGAGCGGCTTGAAGTCGACCAAACTTGCCACCGCAAACCGCCATCTGATGATGGGCCGTTTCACCATTGTAGAGCTGTCTTCACAGATCATTGGGACGATCATCATGATCCTCTGCGCATGGTGGCTGGTATCTGTTTGGGCGCTGGTCATCGGCTCGCTGAGCATTTTTGTGCTGAATACGCTGTTCTCCCACTTGTTGATCCCGGGCGAGACCAACAAGCCGGAATTCGAGAAAGAGGCCGGCTGGGAAATTTTCCATTTCGGGAAGTTCATCATTTTCTCAACCATTGCCGGGTATTTCGTCAAACAGGGGGACCGATTGGTTCTGGGCAAGTTTGTCACCCTGGAAGAGCTGGCAATTTTTACGATTGCCTATCTCTTTGGCAGCTTGTCGCTGCTTTTGAACTACCAGGTGAATTCCCGCATCATCATGCCTTTATACCGGCAGCGGCCACCGATCGAGAGCGCATCCAATTACCGCCAGATCCGGCGTGCCCGAATGATCCTTGTCGGAGGTTTCCTGGCCCTGACCGCCGTGATGGGGCTTGGGGGAGAATGGCTGGTCGAGACCTTGTATGACCCGCGCTATCACGGTGCTGGTCCGATGCTGGTTCTGCTCAGCCTTGCAATCATCCCGAGTGTCACGGTGGATGGCTATAAAGAGATTTTGCTGGCCAACGGCAATTCGCGGAACTTCACCATCTTCACGATGATATCGGCTGCGATGCGGATGATCCTGCTTTTGACCTTCATCCAGCAATTTGGCATTGTCGGCGCGATCATCGCACCGTTCCTGGTCGAGTTTATCACCTACCCGCTGCTGGTCTATTTCATCCGCCCCTATCGCGGCTGGTATCCGTTTTTGGATCTGTGTTTCCTGGTCATGGGGCTTGCGGTGATTGCTTTGGTCCTATGGGCCAGCCCCGCCGCCTTTGCCTTGCTGAGCGCTCCGTTTATCTGACGTTTGTTTGAGCGCTATTTATACTCGATCAACCCACCCTGCTTGCCGCGGAGCTTGTTGACCCTGTATTCCAGCGCGCCCTGCGCTTCGGGTAACTTGCCCAATGTGACAAAGAATGCCTGTGCCCAGTCACCGTCGCGCAGCGCCAGCCGGACCACCTGCGCAGGCCATGCCAAAAGCAGCGCAAAGAAAGCTGGCGAGACCAGAGCCCCCAGGATCAAGGCCACGACTGGTAAGCCTGCCCCCCAGACCAATGCTGACCGGGTGGCTTTGACCCCGTGCCGCTCTGGGGGGGCACCATGCAGATCCGCCCCTTCGGCATAGGCGTGGCCCGCCCGTTTATTACGCTTCCACCATTGCGACAGTCTTGTAAGAGCTGCGTCATGCAACGTCATCTCTGCATCCAGCCGCCAGATCTGCCATCCTGCCGCGCGCAGGCGCACGCAGAGTTCAGGCTCCTCACCCGCGATCAGGCCGGGGTTGAACCCGCCCACTTGCTGCAAGGCGTTCATGCGCATCAACGCGTCCCCGCCACAGGCCATTGCCTGACCTATGGGCGTGTCCCATTCAAGATCGATCAGGCGGTTGTAGACAGAGGCCTCGGGGAAGCGTTCGCGCCTGCGCCCGCAGGCCACAGCTGCATCGGGGGTGTCTTGCAGGAACGCCAAAGCAGTGCTGATCCAGTCTGGTTGCAGCTCGCAATCGCCATCAATGAACTGCACAAATTCAGGCGGGTTTGACATATCCATCAGAGCATCAACCCCAGCATTTCTGGCCCGTGCGGCGGTAAAGGGCTGATCCATATCCAGCGCAATCACCTCCGCACCCATCTCGCGGGCCTGATGTTGGCTGCCATCGGTTGAGCCGCTATCCACATAGACCACGCTTTGCGCTTGCGGCAGCGCCGAGCTCAGACAACGCATGAGGCGCGCGCCCTCGTTGCGGCCAATGACCACAACGCCCACGCAATAGGCTTGGGGCGATGGGTGGGTCATATTCTAGGTCCGTATATCTCGGGGAGTTCCCCGCCCGGTGCGAGATGGGGGTGTGCTGACGCTTTGTGCTGCGGCTGCGGGATTGGGGAAGCGGGAGTACCGCACCTGTTGTCGACCCTTGGGCAGCACGTCTTGCTCGGCACTGTCCTCTGACAAACGCCCAAGCTCAATCCGCCCCCAAAGGGCGCCTGCCAGCATCCACGTCAGAGGCGTGATTGTTGCATTGGGGAGCAGGTCGAAAAGATTGGCTGTCAGCAGCAATGTCAGCAGTGTTGTCTCTGCCCCGATATCGTAGGTTTTCCGGCGGAAGAGCATGACGAAAACAGGCAGGCACAAGAGGCCAAACTCGGCGATATATTTCATCCATCCGCCAACCCCAAGCACGATAATCCAATAGCCGTCGGGCGTGCTTATACGTCTGCCAAACTCATCATAGACCAGGCTACGACCCCAAATACCCCATCCGAAAGCGGGGCGCTCCTGTGCTTTGTCCAGCAAGATCTCTTCGTTGAAGATCCGGTATTCCAACGAGAACGCGCGTTGCGGATTGACCGAGTTGGCCCATTCCAAAATAGCGTCCAGCGGGACAACCCCGGCGCTGCGCAGGATCGGATAAATTATGACAATCACCGCCACGATGCTGGCAACCATAAGCTGCATACGGCGCCCAACAAACACGACCGGCAGCAGACATAGCGCAATGACCAGCGCCCCCAGTGACTTGGATAAAATGAGGGTAAACATGATCCACAGGCAGGCCATGATGTATTTGCCGCGCGCGGCTCCGGTTGACAGGCGTACCATGCTGGCAGCCGCAAGAAAGGCAAGCGACAGAAAGATGGATAGCCACAACCCGTGGTTGAGAAACACGAGAGGCCTGAACCCGCCATTGCGGATATGTTGCAAAAAACTATGCGGGAAGAAGCCATATACGATGTTGTTGAGTTGCGGCGACATGCGCACTTCGTAAAGCGCCAGAAAACTATAGAATGCTGCTGACACCACAAAGGCACTCAACACGATACGCTGATGCTCGGGCCGGGCCAGAAATTTCCGGGCCAGCAGGAAGGGCAGAAGCAGCGTAGCGGTGGTCAAGATCAGCGAAACGGCGTCGTAAAGGCTGAGACCCGGCAACGTGGTCTCCCCGAACACCATCACATCCCCATTGGTCTGCACCGTGAAAAAGGCACCGATCACCAGCGCCAACAGGAAGCCCCGCGCCATCCAGCTTTTGGGAATCCAGCCCGGCAAGACCGCCTTATCCGTGTCGTGGTTGGTGGCCAGCAGGACCACAAAAGTCGTCAATACCGGAATGGTGTGTTTGGTGAGCGCCGGCAACAGCGGCAGGTCAAGCATCAGCTGCTCTGGCAAGAGCAGATACCCGGCAAGCAAAGACGCAACCAACGCATTGGGTTTGCCCATCCGACGAAACAGAACAAGGACTACGAGCGGAAAGCTGTACAGAACAATATAGCCAAACATTACACGCGGGTTCCGATTCTGTCCTGCCTTACGCGGCCCCCAAGGGTAGCACGTATTCTAAAGCCTTCAGATGTCAATTTTACGGCCTTGCCGCACCGCATTCAATACGCCGTTGCCCCGGTGGCCAGGTGTTCCGTTTTCTTTCTGGCAGAGCACGGTCGGGCCACCCGATCTTTAGATATTGCCGCGTATGGCGGGTTTTTCTCTTTTTGACATTTTTCTTCGAACCCCAGAATTCTGAAAGGGGCAGTATGAACCTATCATTATCCGTGTCGTTGCTTGCTGACATGCTCATAAGATTGCAGACCACCGGGCCGATTGCCGCCGAAGGCTGGGTTCTGGTACCCGCAGGGCTAGCCAGTTTTGAAATTCAAAGCGCGCAGGCCAACGGGCTCTCCCCACCCCTCAGCACCCCCGATAATGGCCTGATCCGCATCGGCACAGCCACCGGATGG
>CALFWN010000052.1 GCA_937928335.1 uncultured Litoreibacter sp.
GAAACCGGGTCAGGCTCTTCATACTTCCCTTCACCTTCAACAACGGAATTCACAACCTGAGGATCATAGGCAAGACCAAGAGGCTCGGTTTGGGAGATCATCCATTTGAGCGGTATCTTTGCAAGACCAGAACGGGCCTCGGGATTGCCGCCGCCAACATCGCTGTGAAAGCCTGAAAACCAAACCTCTTTTACATCTTGTGCGCGTTCGGTTCGTTTTTCGGACTTAAGCTCAAGAAAGGCCGCAGCCTTCCATAGGTCCGGCCGGAAATAGGTGCGTCTCTCTTCCAAAGCGACCGCGTGCCTGACACAGAGAACGGCAGGATTGCTCTGCGTGAAGGCGTAGGTTTTCAGCCTTGGGATCAAGAACGGGCGGACAAAGACAGATGAAACGGTATCGAAGAGGCCCAGGAAATCAATCGGGGGGTGCTTCGGCCTAAGAACCCGTTTGAAAAGCTCGATCTCCTCAAAGCTCTTCTTGTCGCGCTCGTTGGCACGTTTATAGGCTCGATACGCAAAGGGAAGAAGATTCAGATTGCGTGCGTCCATCAGCCCGAAAGCATAGATGAACCCAGCAAGAACGCGTGCCGTCTGGGCACCACGAGAATACCCAAAGATGAACACCCGGTCCTGCTCAATGACTTTGCCATTTTTGTCTTTAACGACTTCATAATTGTCTACCAGAAGACGATAGGCTTCGAGGACATTCTCTTCGAGACCGGCACCGAAGGCCATTCCTTTGAATTTCGACCACCATTTCTTCAATTTCGAAATGGCCCCTTGGTCTCCCAAAGTTCCGACACCGGGGTCATAATAGACAAGTTGTTCCTCGGATTTTTTCAGCGTTCCATAGAGGCGTAGAATATTGGTTCGATCCGTTTCAATCTCATTGGATGTGCCATCCAGCAGCAGGACAATGTTCTTGGGCATAAAATTGTACCTTCAAATGGCACAAGACTACACGATTTCGACCTATCCTCCAAATTACACCGCGAATTGCGTCTGACCCGCGCCGCGCCTATATGAGATCCAATCAACAAGGAGACCGGCAATGGCCAAAGAAGAATTCCCCGGCTGGCATGGCACCACGATCATTGGCGTGCGCAAGGGCGGCAAGGTGGTTGTTGCCGGCGACGGGCAGGTCAGCCTTGGCCAGACGGTGATCAAGGGCACCGCCCGCAAGGTGCGCAGGCTGAGCCCCGGCGGCATGGATGTGGTGGCGGGATTCGCGGGCTCGACCGCTGACGCGTTTACCCTGCTGGAACGGCTGGAGGCCAAGCTGGAAGCCACCCCCGGTCAGCTGGCCCGCGCCGCCGTAGAGCTGGCCAAAGACTGGCGAATGGACAAATACCTCAAGAACCTCGAGGCGATGCTGATCGTCACTGACGGCAAGGATCTTTTTGTGATCACCGGGGCCGGTGACGTGCTGGAACCTGAACATGATGTTGCGGCCATCGGGTCGGGCGGGAATTACGCGCTTGCCGCGGCCCGCGGGTTGATGGGCAGCAAGAAAGACGCCGAGACCGTCGCACGCGAAGCGATGGCCATTGCCGCCGAGATTTGTGTCTACACGAACGGGAACCTGACGGTCGAATCTATCAATGGCTGAGGGTGTCACACGCGACGACCTCCGCGCCGCCGTCGCATCGGGGGTGATTGACGAGGGCCAGGCCGTTTCCCTGCAAACCCTGTCTGACCAGCGCATGGGCTACCGTGCCAATATGGTCGGGGATGACGAGCCGTTTGAGCTGTTCAAGGGCTTTGCAGAGATCTTTGTGACAGTGGGCCTTGGCCTGTTGATCTCGGGCTTCGTGGGGCTGAGCGTCCTCTTGGGCAATGTCTACCTGGTCCCGGCCGGGATAATGATCTTGTCAGCCGGGTTGGCGCTTTATTTCACAAGACGGCGGCGCATGACGCTTCCCTCGATTGCACTGTGCATCGGTTTCGCGCTTGGCCTGATCATGCTTATCGCATTGATTGACAATGGCACCTCCCTGACTTTCAACACCCCGCTCTATACGGGATTGGCGGGAATGGCTGCGGTCGCGCTCTATTACCGCGTTTTCAAATTACCCTTTGCCATGTTTGTGTTCGGGCTCTTTGCATTGATGACGGTGACCGGCATCGTGGACAGCCTTGCACCCCCTTCCAATGAAAGCCCGAGTCTGGCCCGTGCGTTCTTCGACATCTCTGCCATCACCCGATATTTTGACCTGCGCAACAGCCCCTATATGGCGGTGGGTACGCTGATCTTCGGGCTGCTGGCCTTTATGGGTGCGATCTATTTTGACACCAAAGATCCGCACCGGGTCAGCAGATACGCCTCTACCGCGTTCTGGCTGCATATTCTGGCAGCACCTGCTTTGGTCAATACATTGGTAATGTCGAATTACGTGATGGGGGGTCCGGGCACCGTGATTGCCATCATCATTCTGACCGTGTTCACATTGCTGGCGGTGATCATAGACCGTCGCAGCTTTTTGACGGCGGGGCTGGTCTATATGGGGCTGTTGATCTCTCAGGCGGTCAATGGCACCGGAAGCGAGTTGGCGCCGATCATCACATTGCTGGTTCTGGGGGTGTTTGTCACAACGCTTGGCGCGTTCTGGACGCAGGCGCGCGCCGCGATTATGGGCGCGCTGCCTGATTTTCCGGGAAAAGAGCGCCTGCCGCCATATGCGGCAGGGCTGTCCGTTTCAGATTAGCCGAGCTTCGCGATGCCCAGCGGCACGTTGAATTTCTCACACCAGATCCAGACCTCGTTATAGTCGTCCGGGTTGATGCCTGCGGGGATCTCATAGGTGGATGTGCCGTTGTTTGACTTCAGCAGCCCCATCAGCGTTTTGGCGTCATAGCCGTCCTTGCCGAAAGCGACTTTCGGATCAGGCGCGCCGTCAAAGGCGAAGTCGTCCAGCAGCACGACCTTGTCCTTAAGCACCTCAACGGAACCGGTTGTCACATGGCCCTTGAGGCCTTTGAACGTACCGATACGCCCGTGGCCTCCTGCAAAAGCGGCCGGCGCAAGCGCCAAAGTGGAAAGGGCAACGGCCCCTTTGATGAAACTGCGGCGATTGGTCATGGAGAAAGTCCTTCGTAATTTCGGTTGGGCTCGGCAGATATTGACCAGATTCATGTGTTGCGTACACCCCCGCACACAGAAACGTCATGTCTCGTGATAGGAGGCTTGTGTTTCCGTGGATGACCCATAAGTTCCCAATGGAACGCACAGAGAAGGCCTTGACCGTGACTGACCTGACCCCCCGTGAAATCGTCTCTGAACTGGACAGGTTCATCATCGGCCAGAAGGATGCCAAGCGGGCCGTGGCCGTGGCCTTGCGCAATCGCTGGCGGCGCAAGCAGCTGGGCGAGGATCTGCGTGAGGAGGTTTATCCCAAGAACATCCTGATGATCGGGCCCACCGGGGTCGGCAAGACCGAGATTTCGCGCCGCCTGGCCAAGCTCGCCCGCGCGCCATTCCTGAAGGTCGAGGCCACCAAGTTTACCGAAGTGGGCTATGTCGGCCGCGACGTCGAGCAGATCATTCGTGACCTTGTGGACGCGGCGATTGTGATGACCCGCGAACATATGCGCGAGGACGTCAAGACCTCTGCCCATGAAGCGGCGGAGAAGCGGGTGATTGAGGCGCTTGCCGGCGAAGGGGCCCGCGAACAGACCCGCGAGATGTTTCGCAAGAAACTTCGGGACGGGCTGCTCGATGACAAGGAAATCTCGCTTGAGGTTGCCGACACGTCCAACCCGTTCGGTGCGATGGAAATCCCCGGCCAGCCCAATATGGGCGGCGGCGGCATGATGAATTTGGGCGATTTGTTCGGCAAGATGGGCGGACGCACCAAGACCGTGACGACCACTGTGAAGGAAAGCTACGATCTTTTGATCGCGGATGAGGCGGACAAGCTGCTGGATGATGAGAAGGTAAAACTGGCCGCGATTGAGGCGGTGGAGCAGAACGGGATCGTTTTTCTTGATGAGATCGACAAGGTCTGTGCGCGTTCTGATGCGCGGGGCGGCGATGTCTCGCGTGAGGGGGTGCAGCGTGACCTGTTGCCGCTCATTGAGGGGACGACCGTTTCCACCAAGCACGGGCCGGTGAAGACGGATCATGTGCTGTTCATCGCGTCGGGCGCGTTTCATATCGCCAAGCCGTCTGACCTGCTGCCCGAGTTGCAGGGGCGGCTGCCTATTCGGGTGGAGCTGCGGGCGCTGACCGAGGGGGATTTCGTGCGCATCCTGACCGAGACGGACAATGCTTTGACACTGCAATATACCGCGCTGATGAAGACGGAGGAGGTTGCGGTCTCTTTCACAGAGGATGGGATCAAGGCGCTGGCGAAGATCGCGGCAGATGTGAACCAATCGGTGGAAAATATCGGAGCCCGGAGGCTCTACACGGTGATCGAGCGGGTCTTTGAAGAACTCAGCTTCAACGCCCCGGATCGCAGCGGGGAGGAGGTCACTGTGGACGCCGCCTTTGTGGAGAAGAACCTGGGCGAGCTGAGCCGCTCCTCTGATCTAAGCCGCTACGTCCTGTAAGCGACGCACGCGCCGCATTGGGGTAGGCTATTGAAACAAAATGGTTTCCTCATTTTTCTTTACCCGCTGTTAACCCCCGCTATGCGGCCCCTGCGGCCTGCGATATAGCAGGGGTATGGGCACGCTCCAATTCATCCGCGACAACCTGAAATTCCTGTCCGCGGGGTTCCTGCTGACCTTTGCCTCCTGCTTTGGCCAGACCTTCTTCATCTCGATCTTTGCAGGCGA
>CALFWN010000053.1 GCA_937928335.1 uncultured Litoreibacter sp.
GCGCAATGGCAATGGTGGGGCTGAAATAATCCGCCAGACCTTTGCGCTGCTTTTCGGTGGTGGCATTGAGCAGCCACATCAGCATGAAAAACGCCATCATAGCGGTTACAAAATCGGCGTAGGCCACTTTCCACGCGCCACCGTGATGGCCGTCGCCGCCAACGACTTTCTTGCGTTTGATGATGATCGGGCGGACGGCGTTGTCGGACATGGCGGCACTCAAGCTGGGGCGGGTGCCTTTGGCCTACGCGCATATGCTGAACCCTCCCTTAACGCGCGCGCAAAATCGTCAGGCGCGGTCCAGAAGCAGGCAGGTTTCGCTGTTCAGCACGCCGTCGATCTCGCGCACACGGCGCAGGACGCGGTCAAAATCGGGCAGGGTCGCGGTCTCGATCCGGGCCACGAGGTCCCAGCTGCCATTGGTCGAATGCAGGTCGGTGATCTCGGGCATGGCACGCAGGGCTTTTGCGATCCGCCGCGCCTGTGCGCCTTGCAGCTGGATCAACATCACCGCATGAACCAGATCGGGAGTGGCCTGCGCGCTCAGCTCGACCGTGAACCGCCGGATCACGCCGCTGCCTTGCAGCTTTTCCAGCCGCGTCTGCACGGTTGCGCGCGCCAGCCCCAGCGTTGCCGCCAAAGTGGTTATGGAGGCGCGGCCATCCGCGGTCAGTGCCGTCAAAAGCTGGCGGTCGGTTTGATCCAGTTCCGTGTCCTGCATATCTGATCTTTCATTTTGCACAACTGATTTAGCATTTCAGGTAATCTATAGCGCTTTTTGATCACTTTAAACCCTGCCGCGCTGCGCATTCTGCCAGTAATTTGGCTCAAAAGGAGGCATGTCATGTCATATCAATCCTGCATTCTTGTCGGTGCACCTGTGCAATCTGGCGCGAGCCAGCCGGGGTGTCTTATGGGGCCGGACGCCTTCCGCACAGCCGGGTTGGCCGAGACACTCGAAGCGCTGGGTCACAGCGTCCATGACGCGGGCAATGTCGCGCTCTCAGGGCTTGCCGAAATGGCACATCCCAACGCGACGGTTCATGATCTGGCAGAGACGGTCAGCTGGGCGCAGGCGCTGCGCGCAGCCGCTGTGGAAGCTGCGCAATCCTGCGACCTGCCGATATTTCTGGGCGGCGATCACAGCCTGTCCATCGGGACCGTTCCGGGGGTGGCGCAGCACAGCGCCGCGGCGGGGCGTCCGCAGTTTGTGCTCTGGCTCGACGCACATCCCGATATTCATTCGCTCGACAGCACCCAAAGCGGCAATCTGCACGGCACGCCGGTTGCCTATTTCACCGGGCAACCGGGGTTTGACGGCGTCTATCCCAAGCTCGCCGCGCCGGTTGCGCCAGAACATGTCTGTATGCTGGGCATCCGGTCGGTGGACCCGGCAGAACGCGATGCTCTGGCGAAAACCGGGGTGGATGTGCATGACATGCGGGCCATTGACGAGCATGGCATCCGCAGGCCGCTGCATGATTTTCTGGAGCGCGTCCGCGCGGCAGATGGCGCGCTGCATGTCTCTCTCGACGTGGATTTTCTGGACCCGGACATTGCGCCTGCCGTCGGCACCACAGTACCCGGAGGGGCCACGTTCCGCGAGGCGCATCTGGTGATGGAGATGCTGTGCGACAGCGGGCTGGTAAGCTCGCTTGATCTGGTGGAGTTGAACCCGTTTCTTGATGAGCGCGGGCGAACCGCCAAGCTGATGGTGGACCTCTGTGCCAGCCTGATGGGCCGCACGGTGCTGGACCGCAAGACACGGAGCTATTGATGAGATCTGTTCAAGCCCCAAAGGCGTTGGTCATGGTGCGCCCGCATCAGTTCCACGCCAATACCGAAACCGCCGCCGACAATGCGTTCCAGACCCCTGACGCGCCTGATGGCCGGGCGGCCGCGCGTGCTTTGGCCGAATTTGACGCGCTGATCGAAGGGCTGCGTGAGGCCGGTGTTACAGTGCATGTGTTCGAGGATGACGGCACGCGGGACACGCCGGACAGTGTCTTTCCCAACAATTGGTTCTCGACCCATTCCGGCGGCCATATCGCCATCTACCCGATGTTTGCCCCCTCTCGCAGACGCGAACGCCGGTGGGACGTGATCGAGATGCTGAAACGGGACTACCGGGTGCAGGATGTGGTCGACTATTCCGGGCTGGAGCAGGACGGGCTGGCGCTGGAAGGCACCGGCGCGATGGTGCTCGATCATATCGACCGGGTGGCCTACACGGTCAAATCCAACCGCGCAGACCCGGTTATTCTTGAGCGGTTCTGCACCCATTTCAACTTTGAGCCGATGGCCTTTGAGGCCACGGATATGCGCGGCAACGCGGTCTACCATACCAATGTGTTGATGGCTGTGGGGACCGATTTCGCTATGATTTGTCTGGACATGATCACGGACCCCGCGCGTCGTCAGGAGATACAGAACCGGCTGGAAGACAGTGGCCGGGATGTCATCGCCCTGAGCGAGGCGCAGATCGGCGAATTTGCGGGCAACGCGATGGAGCTGCAGGGGCAAGACGGTCTTCTGCTTGCCATCTCGTCGCAGGCGCTTGCCAGCCTTGAGGCCGCTCAGGTGTCGCGGATCGAGAAATGCGCCCGGCTTCTGCCCCTCCATGTGCCGACCATCGAGACCGCAGGCGGCTCTGTCCGCTGCATGATGGCGGGCATTCATCTTTCCCCCCGAACAGGACGCTAAGCCATGACCAAAACCACCCCCTCAAAGCTCGCGATGGTCCCTTTCGTCAGCGTCGACGACATGATGAAAATCGTGAACACCATCGGCCCGGCAAAAATGATCGCCGAGATCGCCGCCTATATCGAGGCCGACTTCCTGCGCTGGGAGCAGTTCGACAAGACGCCCCGCGTCGCCGCGCATTCCGATGAAGGCGTGATCGAGCTGATGCCCACCTCCGACGGGGAGACCTATGGCTTCAAATATGTCAACGGCCACCCCGCCAACATGGCGCGCGGCTTTCAGACGGTGACGGCATTTGGCGTGCTGGCGCGGGTCGATAACGGCTATCCGGTGCTGTTGTCGGAAATGACGGTGCTGACGGCCTTGCGCACGGCGGCGACCTCGGCGGTGGCGGCGAAATATCTGGCCCCCAAAGGCGCGACAACGATGGCTATGATCGGCAATGGCGCGCAATGCGAGTTTCAGGCGCTGGCCTTCCAGGAGGTGATCGGCATCGACACGGTGCGGCTTTACGACATTGACCCGGACGCCACCGCCAAGGCCGCGCGCAATCTGGAAGGCACCGGGCTGCGCGTGATCACCTGCGCCTCGGCGCAGGAGGCCGTCACCGGGGCCGAGATCATCACCACCTGCACCGCCGACAAGCAATATGCCACGATCCTGACCGACAATATGGTCGGCGCGGGCCAGCATATCAACGCCATCGGCGGCGACTGCCCGGGCAAGACGGAGCTGCATCGCGACATCCTGCTGCGTTCCGACATCTTTGTGGAATACCCGCCGCAGACCCGGATTGAAGGCGAAATCCAGCAGCTTGACGACGACCACCCGGTCACCGAGCTGTGGAAGGTGATCGCAGGCAAGGTGGAAGGGCGGCGCGACGCGGCGCAGATCACGCTGTTTGACAGTGTGGGCTTCGCGACGGAGGATTTCTCCGCACTGCGCTATGTGCGCGACCAGTTGGAGGGCACGGGGCATTTCACCCTGCTCGACATGCTGGCCGACCCCGATGATCCGCGCGATCTGTTTGGCATGGTGAAACGCGCCAGCTAGCGCTGCTCCATCGAGCTGGTCCAGCTGCGCAGAAACGTCTCCCGGCGCATCTTGTCGAGAAAGACCAGAAGCCCCGGACCCAGCCGGATCGGGCGGCGCTCAGGCGCCTCGTCGGGGCGCAGTTTCTCGACCGGGGGAAGCCCGGTTTGCGCGGCCAGATCAGGCCGGGTGCTGAGGCTGGCCAGAAAGTCGATCATCGCGCCGCTGTCCGCCACGGAGCGGGCAGTGACCGGGATCACGGCAGAGCGCAGCATGACCGACACGTAGTCATCCATCTCGACAATCTCGATGCCGGGATTGTCGGCGAGTTGCGACTGCGCGTAGCTGCCCAGCACGTTATAGGCGATGGCCAGAGTGCCATCAGCCACATCCCGGATCATCTGGCCGGAGCAGCAATAGAGCCGCGCGTTGAGGCGGCCCATCACTTCGGTCAGCTGCCAGAAATTCTCTGAATTGCGGCTGTCCTGGGTGGCGAACAGATAACCCGCACCGGAGACCCGCACATCATAGGTGCCGACCTTGCCGTCAAACATCTCGGGCCGGGTGCGCAGCAGCTCGATCAACGCGCTGCGGCTATGGGGGACGGGTATGTTCTGAAAGGCGGCTTTCGAGATCACCAGCACGGTAGGTTCCTGCGTGAAGGCAAACACCTGATCATGCCATGTGGCCCAGTCGGGCAAACGCTGCGTGGCGGGTGAGCTGTAGCTTTGCGCCAGCCCGTCATTGGCCAGCTTGATCTGCAAATCCATCGCCGAGGACAGCGCCAGATCATAGGCGACGCCCTCCTCATACAGCCCGCGCATCACCTGAGCGCTGCTGGCAACGTCATATTGGATGGCCACGCCCGGATTGTCGGACTGGAAGGCCAGAATGATCGGCTCGAACACCTCCACATCGGCGGTGGACAGGATGCGCAGCTCGGAGCCCGCGACCTGCGCCGGGTAGCTGCGGCTTTCCTCCAGCTCAAATGCGGCGGCGCTGACAGCCAGCAGGCTCAGGAGAGCGGCAAGACCAAAGTGACACATGCGCCGGGTCCTTTCATGTTCGAGGTGATCTCCAGCGCGCCGCCGTGGGCGCGGGCGACGTCATCGGCGATGGTCAGGCCAAGGCC
>CALFWN010000054.1 GCA_937928335.1 uncultured Litoreibacter sp.
TCCGCGGGCGACCGGGTGACGCAGATGATCAGGAATTGCGGCGGCGCGGGGTTTGTCAGCGACGGGCCGATGCGGGACTATGCCGGGCTGGTCGAGGTGGGCCTGCCATGCTGGTGCACCGGGCTGACGCCGAACTCACCCTATACATCGGGCCCCGCGACGGTGGGGCTGCCGGTGGATATTGGCGGACTCAGGGTGGAGACGGGCGATATGATCGTGGGCGACCGCGACGGGGTGGTGGTGGTGCCATTTGTGCAAATCGACGCGGTGATCGAGAGGCTCGACGCGGTGCGCGCCGCCGAAGAGGCGCTGGATGCGCAATTATCCTCAGGGCTGAAATATCCCGAGGGCGTAGCCGCATTGATCACGGGTGACGACGTTTCCTTTGTAGGGGATTGATTTTGCAGGATTTTCATGTTCACCCTTACGTGATCGCCACGTGAGTGGATTAAATATTTCACATAAAAACAGATCCGTAACAGCTTTGTGAGAATTGTGATCCCGGCGTGAGATGCCGCGTATCCCTTAGCACATGCCAATGGGGCATGGGACATAACAGGGAGACATAAAATGAAAACTCTGATCCAGGCTGCCGCCGTTGCAGCCCTCACCGCAGGTGCTGCGCAGGCTGCAACCATCGCCGAGATTGCTTCGGGCGACGAACGCTTCACGACCCTTGTGGCCGCCGTGGGGGCCGCCGGTCTGGTTGACACGCTCAACAGCGAAGGCCCGTTCACGGTCTATGCTCCTGTCAATGACGCCTTCGCGGCCCTGCCCGAAGGCACTGTGGAGAGTTTGCTGCAGCCCGAAAACAAGGGCCAGCTGACAGATGTGCTGCTCTATCATGTCGATGATCGCAAACTGACGGCGGAAGGCATCCCGGCAGGCTCCAATTATTTCAAACCGGTGCTGGCCTCGCAGCGCCTGTGCATCACCAAGGACGCCTCCGGCGTGTCAATCGCAGATGGCACGGGCGAAAGCGCCAATGTGGTGATTGCCAATATTCAGGCCAGCAACGGCGTGATCCATGTGATCGACAAGGTGCTGCTGCCGGGTACACGCCCCGCCTGCCATTAGGTCAATTGAGCGGCGGGGCCGCGCGTGATGCGTGGACCCCCCGCTTGGTCTCCCCCTTAGGGGGAGAGAAGCCCTGGCCGGCCGACCCAGCCATAGAGACGCGGCGCTTTGTGAAAGCTGCCGCGTCTTTTGAGTATTTTTGCCAAAACGAAACCGAAAGACGCATCAGGGCGTCATGATGATGCAGGTGGTTGATGCCGTGGCATAGAGCGTGCCGTTTTCGACCCCTGTGATCACCCCGTTGGCGATGCCTGTGGAGCGGCCCGCATGTTGTGTGATGCCCGTGCAATCGACCACCATGCCTGCCGGGATCGGCCGGATGATGTTCAGCTTCAGCTCCAGCGTCGTGTAGAGCGCGCCTTTGGGCACTTTGGTCATCACCGCGCAGGCCAGCGCACTGTCGAGAATGGTCGCATACCAGCCGCCATGAATGGTGCCGGTCGGGTTCATCTGATCAAAGCCGGGCGCCCCGCGAAATGTCACCTGACCCTCCTGCACCTCATGCAGTGCGAAGCCCATCTGCCGGGCAATCGGGGCGGCCGGAATGCGGCCCTCGGCGATGCCGATCATGAAATCCAGCCCTGACATGGACAGGACGGTGTCGCGGTCGGGCAGCTGCTCGGGGGTGGTGGCGAAAAATGGTTGGCTCATGGCGCGTCACGCTAGGAGCGGGGCGGGGTGAGGGCAAGGGGTTTGGAGATGCGCTCTGTCTGAGACCTAGGCGACCTGGGCCAGCGGCGCCCGCGCGCTGAGCCCCAGCGCGGTGCAGATATCGCGGGTCAGCTCGGGGCGGTTGAGCGTGTAGAAATGCAGATGCTCCACCCCGCCTGCGACCAGATCGGAGCACAGCTCGGTGGCAATGGCGGTGGCCAGCAGGTCGCAGCGGTCATCACGACGCGCCGTGGCGAAGGCGTCGCGCAACCATGCAGGCACCTGCGCGCCGCAGCGGGCGGCGAATGTGCACAGGCCCGCCCAGTTTTCAATGGGCAGGATGCCCGGCAGGATCGGCTGGGTGATGCCGGCCTTGGCGCAGGCGTCGCGGAAGCGCAGGAAACTGTCTGCCTCGAAGAAGAATTGCGTGATCGCCTCATCCGCGCCTGCGTCGAACTTGGCTTTCAAATGGTCGATATTTTGCGCCATCGAGGCGGCGTCCGGGTGGCTGTCGGGATAGGCCCCGACCCGGATCTTGAACGCGCCGATATCGCTGAGCGCGCGGGTCAGCTCTATTGCGCTGGCGAACCCGTCCTTCGTTGGGCGGAAGCCGCCTGCGCCATCTGGCGCATCGCCGCGCAGGGCCACGATCTCGGTGATGCCGGCGGCCCTGTAGCTTTCGGCGATGGCGAGCGTCTCGGCCCTGGTGGCGTTCACGCAGGTCAGGTGGGCTGCGACATTCAGCCCGAGATTTTGCTGGATGGCGGTGACCGCCTCATGGGTCAGCGCCCGCGTGGTGCCGCCCGCGCCATAGGTGACCGACACGAAGCCCGGCTCGAACGGCGCCAGCACCTTCAGCGTGTCCCACAGCCGAAACGACCCGGCGAGGTTTTTGGGCGGGAAGAACTCGAACGAGACGCGGGGCTGGGCCATAGGGGGTTCCTTCATGCTGAGGATGCGGTTGTCTCACAGCCCGGATTGTGAGACAATTTCATAACTCTCAAGATAAACATGAGGTCCACTTGCATATCGAGTTCCGCCACCTGCGCACCGTCAAGGCCATTCATGACTGCGGCGGGCTGGCCCGCGCCGCCGATCAGCTCAACATCACCCAATCGGCGCTGAGCCATCAGATCAAGGGCTTGGAGGATCAGGCGGGGGTGGAGCTGTTCATCCGCCGCTCCAAGCCGATGAAGCTGAGCCCGGCGGGCATGAAGCTGTTGCGGGCCGCCGAGCGGATATTGCCGGAAGTGGCGGCGTTGCAGGAGGAGTTTGTCTCCCTCAGGATGGGCAAGACCGGCCGGCTACATATCGCGATTGAGTGCCATGCCTGCTTTGAATGGCTGTTTCCCGTGCTTGAGGGGTTCCGGCAAAGCTGGCCCGATATTGATGTCGATATCCGGCCCGGATTGTCCTTTGACGGGCTGCCCGCGCTGCTGCGCGAGGAGGTGGATTTGGTGGTCTCGTCTGACCCCGAAGACCTGCCGGGCGTGGATTTCACCCCGCTGTTTGACTATGAGCCGGTCTTTGTGGCCTCGGCGCAGAACCCTTTGGCGCAGAAGGAATTTATCGAGGCGGAGGATCTGAAAGACCAGATGCTGATCACCTACCCGGTGGACCGCACGCGGCTTGATGTGTTCACCGAGCTGCTGATCCCCGCAGGTGTCGAGCCGCGCGCCATGCGGCAGGTGGAGCTGACAGCCGTGATCCTGCTTTTGGTGGCCTCCAACCGGGGCGTGGCGGTGTTGCCCGACTGGGTAGTGCGCGAGGTGCGGTATAATTCGGATTACGTGACCCGGCCCCTGACCAGAGCTGGCAAGACCAAGCGGCTGTATGCGGCCACCCGAGCCGAGGACACGCATAAGCCGTTCATGTCCAACGTGATCCGGCTGGCCCGGACCGAGCCCGTGAAGATGCAGCGCAGCGCCTAGGCTGCGGCCTTGCGCAGGCTGGCGGTCCGGCCAAGGCCCCATTTGTAGACCGGGCGCTCATACAGTCGGTAGCTCAGGGCGGCGACCACCAACACGACGGCCATAAAGCAGATGCCGGTCAGCGCGGATTTCTCGAACCCGGTTTCGCGAAACAGCCGCAGCAGCGGGTCATGCACCAGGTAGACAGAGAACGAGACGTCGCCCAGCAGCACATAGGGCCGCGTCAGCGCCTGGGTGCGCGGCTCGGAACAGGCCAGAACAAGGATGATCCCGGCAAACAGGAAGGGCGTTGCAAAGCCCAGCGGGGAATGGCCGGGCAGGGCGAGGATGATGGCGAAAAACACCAGCCAGACGGCAGAGATCAGCCATGTCGCCGGGCGCCAGCCGTGGCAGCGCAGGTAAAGCCGGTAGCTCAGATAGCCCAGAATGAACGAGGCCGAACAGCGCACCAGCCCGGCATTGAGAAAGCCCATGTAATTCTGCTGGTTGACGTTGATATTGCCGGTCAGCCGCGCGATGAGCGCGAAACAGGCGCAGGCCAGCAGGAACAGCGCGACCTGCACGACGATGTTTTTGGGCCGGATCACCAGCAGCACAAGGAAGGCCGCGATGTTGATCCAGAACTCCACGGAGATGGTCCAGGCGGGGACGTTCAGCTTTACCCCGGTGGGCCCGAACCCCATGTTTTGAATGAAGAAAAAGTGAAGCAGCACCTCTTTCGCGTTGGTGTGCAACCCAAACAGCGCAAAGATGGCCAGCGTGACGAGCAGGGTCAGCAGGTGCAGCGGGTACATCCGCAAAAAGCGGCGCAGGGCGAAATCGCGAAACGGGATCTGCATGTCATTGAGGTAGCTATGGGCGAGGATGAAGCCGCTCAGCACCAGAAAGAAATCCACCGCGTAGATGAAGGAGAAATTCCAGATCACGGACAGCTCATGGGCCTGTGGCAAGACCCCGCCGGGCGCGATCACCCCGTCAATGACAAAATGGCCAAGCGCCACGCTGAGCGCGGCAAATCCGCGAAACAGATCAAGCGAATAAAAACGGTTTACTGACATAAAAACATATGACCGACATGGTCCTCAAAACGGGGCAGCGCG
>CALFWN010000055.1 GCA_937928335.1 uncultured Litoreibacter sp.
CTTCAGTTTGGAAAACTGAGGTCTTAACCATTACACAACGCCCGCATCTGGGAAAAACAAGTATGGGGCGCAAGGAAAATGGTCAAGTGGGTATCACGCCCCTGCGGGCGCATCCTCATTTCAGCAGCGCCAATACCTCATTGCGCATGGGCATGGAGGGGGCAGCACCCGCCCGCGTGACCGACAGCCCGGCAACCGCGCAGGCCATGCGCACCGCCTCTTGCGGGGCCATCCCCTCTGCCAGACAGGCCGCAAACCCGCCATTGAACGCGTCGCCTGCCCCGGTGGTTTCCACCACCTCGCCCGCTAAAACTGCCGGCACCAGACCAAACCCGTCCAGATAGGCGCCCTGCGCGCCCATCGTGATGATCGGCCGCGCCACGCCCAGCCGCTTCAACGCATCACAGGCCTCTTGCGCGGATTGCGCGTCTGTAACCTCCACCCCGCACAGGCTTTGGGTCTCCGTCTCGTTCGGGGTGACATAGTCGCACAGGGCCAACATCTCTGGCGGCAACTCCGCCGCAGGCGCGGGGTTCAGGATGGTGGTAACGCCCGCCGCGCGGGCAATCTGCAAGCCGCGCATCGCCGCATCCAATGGCTGTTCCAGCTGGGTCATGAACACATCCGAGCCTTCGATCACCGCCCGGTTTGCGTCAAGGTCCGCCGGGGTGATCTCTGCCGCCGCACCGGGGGCAATGATGATCGCGTTGTCACCGCTCGCAGCATCAATGAAAATATGTGCGGCCCCGGTATAGCTGCCCGCATCCTGCGTCACATGCGGGGTGATGCCCGCCGCGCGCCAAAGCGAGAAAGCCATCTGCGCGAAATCATCGTCTCCAAGCCGGGTGATCATCGCCACATCCGCACCCATCCGCGCCGCCGCTACCGCCTGATTGGACCCCTTGCCACCGGGGTTCATGGCGAAAGACTGCCCCAGAACGGTCTCCCCCATCACCGGGGGGCGGGTGGCGCGAAAGGCCAGATCCGCGACGAAAACGCCCAGAACTGCGATATTGCCCATGATTACCCCCCTTGCGGCATCCAGCCCTCGTAAAGTGCGTGATCACGCCCGATTGGACAAGCCTCAGCCGCCCCGTTGGCCCGGCTTGACGCATAGATTGCAGTGATCAGCTCAATCGAGGCACGCGCGTCCCAAAGACGCACCGCAATATGTGCTTTGCCGTCAAGACTGGCGCCAACCTGCGCCAGAAACCCCGCAAAGCCCGCACGCGCCTGCGGCACCGCAGCCGTGAGCCGGTCCACCTGGGCCTGCATAGCCATGTCACGGGCCTGAAACACCCAGTCCTGATCCATCGGCGCATAGGGTCGCGGCCCGCTGGTGGCTGTCAGATGCTCGAATACCAGCCGGATACGCGTGGTGTCATCGCTGCCGCCCAGCGTCACGGAGCTGGTGGCCAGCGCCCCGTTTTGCATCGTAAAGCTCAGCGCCGCGCAATCCTCGGTCTCAATCGGGTTGATCCGGGTCGCAAGCTGCGCATTGACCGTTTTGATCCCGCCAAACACATGCACCAGCAGGTCATGGGCGTGGATCGCGTGACCGACCACAGCCCCGCCGCATTCGCCCTGCCACGTGCCGCGCCAGGGCACCGCATAGTAGCGCGTGTCGCGGGCCCAATGGGTCTCCAGACTGGCGATTTGCGGCTGGCCCAGCAGCCCCGCTTCGCGCAATGCGGAAAGCTGATCCATCGCGCGGCCAAACCGGTATTGAAAGACCGGAAAGAGCCTGCCTTCCGAGGCCTGCTCCGCGCGTTCAAGCCGGTCGATCTCGGCAAGGCTGGTAGCCAGAGGCTTTTCGCAGATCACATGCTTGCCCGCCGCCAGCGCCTTGAGGCTATAGGAGACATGCAGATGCGGCGGCAGGCAGATGTCGATCAGGTCAATCTCAGGGTCCGCAATCGCCGCTTCCGCGTCATCGCTGACAGGCAGGCCCTGCGCGATATCTTGCGCCCGCTTCAGGTCCAGATCGCAGATCACCACCACCTTAAACAGCTCCGGCAAGGCGCGGTAGCCCGTCAGATGCTCCGCCCCGATGCCTGCGCCAAGGATCGCGACGCGGATCATGCCTTATCCGCCATCGCCTGAGCTTCGAGCGCCAACCGCATGGTTTTAAAGACATGTTTCTGCGGCATCGCACTATCCGTGCGGTTTGCAATATCTGACGCGAGCCGCCCGAAATACGGCAGGCCCGCATCCGTGCAATCCATCCGCTCGGCCCGTGTGTCATTCACCAAGAACAGGTGATCACTCCCCGGAGCCCCGCCAACATCAACATATTTGCGCAGCTCAATCGTGCCCTTGGTGCCCAGCAGCATCAGCCGCCCATCACCCCAGCTTGGCAGCGCGTCAGGGGTGAACCAGTCGACACGGATATAGCCCTCCGCCCGGTCCGATCTCAGCACAATCTGCCCGAAATCCTGCAAACCGGGCGTGGCAGGGTTGCCATAATTTCCGGTGCTGGCATAGCGCAGCTCAGCATCGTCTGAGCCTGTGAAAAACAGGAACTGATCGATCTGGTGCGACGCGATATCGGTCAGGATGCCGCCGAATTGTTCCGGGTCATAGAACCAGTCCGGCCTTGTGTTCAGGTTCAGCCGATGTGGCCCGATCCCGATGGTCTGGATCACCCGTCCAATCGCGCCTTCCGCGACCAGCTCCGCAGCGCGGGTCACCGCTGGCACTTCGAACCGCTCGGAGAAATCTATCGACCAGATCCGGCCCGTCTGAGCCACGCAATCCTCGATCCGCTGAAGCTGCGCCAGGTTTGTGCAGCCCGGCTTGTCGCTCATCACATCCTTGCCCGCCTGCATGGCCGCAATGGCAAAATCCGCGCGCTCGGACGGGATGCCCGACAGCAAGATCAGGTCGATATCCTCCCGCCCGATCACATCGCGCGCCTGCGCCGCACGCGGCAAGTCCGGGAAGCGTTTGGTGAACCCCGCCAGCGTCTCGGGCGCGCCTTGCGTCCACCAACACACCAGCTCCGCGCCGACCTTCACCATCTCGGAGGCCATGCCGTAAATATGGCGGTGGTCGATCCCCACAATCCCGATGCGCAACGGCCTAGACATGCGCGACCTCAACAAGCGCCCGGTCCCGCGAGGACCGCGTCAGCGCATCAATCAGCACATGGACGTTCAGCGCCTCCTGCCCCGTCACAAGCGGCGGGCGATCCTGGCGAATGGCGGTCGCGAAATCTTCGATGATCCTTTGGTGCAACCCGTGGCTAAACGCCATCGGGTTGGCCCCGGAACCGGTGCTGGCCGCTTTGCCAAACGTCTCGGAGCGGCCATCGCGGCTGTGCCAGATCAACTCCCCGCGGCTGACCTCGGCTGAGGCAAGCGCGCCATGCAGCTTGATGCTTTCCGAGCTGCCGGGAAAGCTGGCGGTGCTGGCGACCAACGACCCGACCGCCCCGTTCGCAAACTCCAACCCGGAGGAGACGAAATCCTCTGCTTCCATGCGGTGCGCCGATGATGTGCGCGCGAAGGCCTGAACCGCGCGCACCGGCCCGGTGAATGACAGCGCCAGATCCAGCACATGGATCGCCTGCGTCATCAGCACCCCGCCGCCGTCGCGCGCATAGCTGCCGCGTCCGGGCGCGTCATAATAGCTTTGGTCGCGCCACCAGGGCGCCGTGATCTCAACCGCATGGAGCGCCCCAAGCTCGGGCAGCTTTTCGCGCATGATCTTGGAGGCATCGGCCGCACGGTGCTGAAACAGGACGCCCAAAGGCACCCGCCCTTGGCACAGTTGCACCACATCTCGCGCGGCACTCAGGCTGCGCTCCACGGGCTTTTCCATCAACACCGGCTTGCCCGCCTCTGCGAGCGCGGCGACAATCTCCAGCCGCGCGTCAGGCGGGGTCGTGACAATCACGAAATCCACGTCTGATGCGGCCAGCTCCGCGACGCTCCCAAAGGCCCGCACCTGCATGTCATGCGCGTCCGACAACCGCTCCACATAGCGCTGCGCCGAGGCCTTCGAGCGCGCACAGACCCCGACAAGCTCCACCAGATCGCTGTCCCGGCAGGCCAGCGCATGGGTGTCCGCAACCATGCCCGCGCCAATCATCGCGACCCTCAGCATGGCGAGAACCTACCCTTTGAAACGGTCAGCGTAGAAATCGACCATCTGGCTGACCATGTCGTCGCCGCGCCCCGCATCCCGGGCCGTTTGCAGCGCCTCCAGAGTAGAGCGCGACATGATCGTCTCCACCTCTGCATCCTTGGCCATCTGCGCGTAATAGCCCACATCCTTGGCCGCGTTCTTGATCGCGAAAGCCAGCTGCGCCGGGTCGCCATCCACCCCGTATCCCTTGACGAAGTCCATCATACCCGAATGCAGCGGCCCCGCGCTCATGACGTCATAAAGCGCCTTGCGGTCAACGCCCTGCACATCTGCCATCGCAAAGGCCTCCGCCATCGCGTTGGCCACTGTCATGCCGAAGAAATTGTTGATCAGCTTGATCGTATGGCCCGAGCCCAGCGGGCCAAGGTGAAACACGTTCTCCCCCAGATCATCGAGCACCGGTTTAACCTTGTCGAACGCCGCCTTGTCGCCCGAGCACATGATGTTCAAAAGCCCGTCAATCGCATGGGCCGGTGTGCGGCCCAGAGGGGCGTCAAGATAGGTGCCGCCAGCCGCCGCCACGGCCTCCCCCAGGTCGCGGGTCGAGGCAGGCAGCGAGGTGCCAAAATCAATCACCACCGCGCCCGGCCGCAGCCCGGCGATAACGCCATCCGCACCATTCATCCGGCTTTCCACCTGATCCGAGGTGCCCATACACAGCATCACAATGTCGCTTGCCGCTGCAACCTCGCGCGCATTGCCGACCTCTGTGGCACCACGGGCGACCGCGGCCTCGACATTGGTGCGCGATGTGTTGGCCATCACCGTCAGCGCGTGCCCGCATTTCTGCAGGCATTGCACCATCGCGTCCCCCATCAGGCCCAGGCCAATAAATCCAACTTCGCTCATTCGCTATCTCCTACATGTTCCAATATCAAAGCCGCGCCACGGCGGCCCAATTCATCGCTGCATTTCGCGCCCGCGCCATTGCCCCCGGTGCAGACAGCCAGCCGCTCGCTCAGCGCCCTGATTTCCGGCAGGCGGTCTTGCGTCCAGCTGGTCACGCAAGCCTCCATGCTCACGCCCTGTATGTTCAACGAGGGCATCAATGCGCGGATCATCTCCTCCAAACGGTCGCGCACCTCGGCGCTGCCGCCGCCGCGAAACCAGTCTCCTATGGCCTCAACCCCGTCAAGACGCACATCCTCCGGGTCACCGCCAAGTTTGAGATATATATTGCCATCAGGATAAAGAATGGGCGGCAGAAGATAGGGGTCCTCGGGCGCTTCATAGACAAGCGACGGCATGGTGCTCAAACGCTCCGCCTCCGTGGCACTGACCTCGAAAAAGGCCACCGTCCGGGCATAGACATCCAGCTGCGGCGGGCGGTCCAGAATAGCGTCGGTCCAGCCGCCAGCGGCCACCAGAACCCGGTCGAAGTCCAAAAGCCCCTCGGCCGTGTGCACGCTGGCCTCTGACACGCCCCGCACTTCCGCAACAAGGCGTCTGGCCCCATGTCCAAGCGCCGCCGCCTGCTGTGCGGCCACCAGCCGCCGGGGGCTGACATGGCCCGCGCGTCGGCGCTCATAAGCCCCGGAAAACCCCGGCGCGAAGCTGAAATAGGGGAATGTGTCGGCCAATCCGCCCGCATCCAGACTGTGGCTGTCCACGCCATGCGCCTGCGCCGCCGCATCAACCCGCGCAATCCACGCCTCTGAGCCCGCCATCAACGCCCCGGTCTCCGAGAAAAACGACATGCCGCTTTCGGCTTCGATCTCCGAATATCGCGCGATAGAGGCTTTGGAGACCTCAACCCAGAACGGCTCCACCGCATTATGCCGCGTGATCCGGCCCTCGTCATAATGCGAGCCGAACGTGCCTTGATGGCGGCGCTTGTCCTCAGGCTCCTCCGGCCCGATCAGCGTCACATCCACCCCCGCCTTTGCCAGATGCCGCGCGGCGGCAGAGCCCATCAGCCCGGCACCGACAACAGCAACCCTCACTGAGCCACCCCGAAGCTGCGGTTCCTCAGCTGCTTTTGCACCTCGTAGATGGTGAATTCCTCCGTGGGCAGCGGCGCGGGGATACGCGCGCCCAGCGATTGTACCCGAGGCTCCAGCACCGGGTCACCGCATAAAAGCCGGGTGTTGTAATCCTCAATGCCCGCCCATTTGGTCATCGACCCCATGATCGGAAACGCATCCGCCGCCATCATCTCGTAAAACAACAACCGGCGGTCACGGTCCGACACGTTCAGCGCGGAGCCATGCACGATCCGCCCGTGATGGATGGAAATCGACCCCGCAGGCCCCGTCAGCTCCACCGCATCCTTCATATCATAGCCGCAGGCCGCCAGATCCATCGCGCCCGCGAATACCCCGTCCACATGATGGTCGTTGATCGGATGTTTGTGCGAGCCGGGAAACACCATAAGCGGCCCGTTTTCGCTGGCCATGTCGTCAATAATCACCGCAATCGCCAGCACATCATCATTGGTATGCGGGTAGAAGGCGAAATCCTGATGCCATTCAACAGCGGCCCCGTAGCCGCCCATTTTCATGTTCAGCTTGGTCGTGTGCAGGCGTAACGCAGGCCCGATCAAGTCGCGCGCAGGCGCCAGCACATGGTCGGAATACATCAGCTCCCGCATCACCGCATTATGCGTATGCGGCAGCTTGATGCGGCGCACCCTCGGATCATCCGCGCTGTGGCTGTCCTCCAGATCAATCTGCGCGTTCGAGGCCGTCATCCCCCGCGCCTGTTCCTGATATTTGGCAATCTCGTCGCGGATATTCTGCATGATGTCGTCAGGGATGCGGTTCTCCAGCACCAGATAGCCATTTTCCTCATAAAACGCCTTCTGCTCCGGGGTGAGGGTTTCCAGGGTCATGGTCTGAGCACCTCCAGCTTGGGCAAAATATCCTCCGCATCCACGGTGATGCCAGTGTAGGCCGCAAAGGACCGGACCGCCATATGACGAAACAGATCGAACCCGGTGACCACCTGCACCCCCGCCGCGCCCGCGTCTTGCAGGAAGGCCGTGTCGGTGGGCGTGTAGACCGCGTCAAAGGCCCATGCCTGCCCGCTGATCAAACCGGCCGGAAAGGCCGATCCCGGATATTCCGCCATCCCCATCGGCGTCGCATTCACAAGGCCCGATGCGCCTCGCACGGCGCTGTCAAACTCCGAGGAAGGGATCGCGCGGGCGGGTGGGCCGATGCTGAAAGCGAGGTCCTTCGCCCGCAGCGTGTCCGTGTCATAAATCGCCAGATCAGACACGCCCAGCGACACCAACGCCGCCCCGATGGACCGCGCCACGCCGCCCGCGCCCGCCATCACAACCGGCCCCCGATCCACAAGCCCCCGCTCCGTCACAGGCGCGAAAGCCGCCAGAAACCCTGTATAATCCGTATTATACCCGATCAGATATTCGCCAAAGACCAGCGTGTTGCACGCCCCCAGATGCGCCACGTCAGGGTGCATCCCCTCCTCCGCATAGCGCGCCGCGTTGGTCTTGTAGGGATGCGTCACCGTCACCCCGCTCCACCCGCGCCCCGTCAACCCATGCACGGTCGCATCAAAATCGAACGCCGCCAGCGCGGCGGTGTCAATCAGCTCAAATTCCAGCCCAATCCCATGCGCGGCGCACATGATCTCCAGCGCCGCAGGCAACCGCGTGCGCGAGATATGCGCGCCAATCAGCCCCGCCCGTAACGTCATGCCGCCACCTCCTGGCGTGGCGCGACAGCGGCCTCGATGGCCAATGTCACCCGCAGGCTTTCCGTGGCATCCGCTGCACTCACCAAAGGCGCGGCGCGCCCTGCCACAACATCCGCAAAATGCTGAAGCTGCGCCACCAGCGGCACGTTGCTCTCCCCCACGCAGGTTTCAGGCACCGCAGGTTGCGACCAGTCCTCGGCATCGCCCCAAACGGTCAATGAGGGGAAACCAATCGACCCACGGCTGCCGCTGATCCGCAGATAATCCTCGCCCGTTGTTCCGATATTGGGGTTCTCCCCGGTCCCGGCCTCAAACCCCCACGGGCTCAAAGCGCTGTCAGCAAACCCAATCGACGCGGCCAGCCCGCTGTCAAACATCACGCTCACAGCCCCGCTTTCCACCCGCGCAGCACCGCGTTGCGCGTTCGAGCCAACCCCGGTGACCACGGCCACCTCCCCGAATAAATACCGCAACAAATCAACCTCATGCACCAGATTGATCATCACCGGCGAGCCATCCGCCCCCGCCCGCCAATTCCCTTCAAAATAGCTGTCGGGTTTCTTCATCGCCCAGATCATCGAGGCCAGTATCGGCGCGCCTATCACGCCTCCCTCAATCATTGCCTTCAGCTGCGCCACCCGCGCATGGTGCCGCCGGTGATGGCCCACCAGGGTCTGAACACCCGCCCCATCCGCTGCCCGTGAAATGCGCTCCGCCGCCGCCACGCTATGGGCAACAGGTTTCTCGATCAGCATGTGCCAGCCTCGCGCCGCCGCCGCCTCCGCATGATCCGCGTGCAGATGCGAGGGCGTGGCGATCAGCACCGCATCCACCGCCACATCCACCGCATCAATCGAAGCAAAATGCGGCACATCCGCCTGAGACAGCACGGGGTCAACACACCCCACAACCTCCACGTCCGGCACCTCCAGCGCATGTCGCAAATGCCGCGCGCCAATCAGCCCAATGCCCGCAATCAGCAACCTCACATCACCGCCCCGATCTGCCAGGGCACGAACTCGTAATCGCCTAAACCCTGTGCCTCCGACTTTGACGCCTCTCCCGAGGCCACCCGCAGGATCAGCTCGTAAATCTCGCGGCCCTTCCCCTCCAACGTCACACCGCCGCTCAACATGTCGCCCGCGTTGATATCCATGTCATCGGTCATGCGCCCATACATCTCGGTATTGGTCGCGACCTTGATGGTCGGCGCGGGTTTCGACCCAAAGGCCGAGCCGCGCCCGGTGGTGAACACCACCAGATTGCAACCTCCTGCAATCTGCCCCGTCACGCTTGCCGGGTCATATCCGGGCGAGTCCATAAACGTGAACCCTTTAGCCGTCACCGGCTCCGCATATTTGTAAACACCCGTCAAAGGCGAAGTTCCGCCCTTCGCCGCAGCCCCCAGCGATTTCTCCAGAATGGTGGTCAGCCCACCCTTCTTATTGCCCGGCGAGGGGTTGTTATCCATCGAGCCACGGTTGCGTTCGGTATAATCCTGCCACCAGTCAATCAGCCCAATCAGCCGCTCCCCAACGGCCGGAGAAACAGCCCGCCGCGTCAGCAAATGCTCTGCGCCATAAATCTCCGGCGTTTCGGCCAGAACCCCCGTGCCGCCCTGCGCGGCCAGCAAGTCACAGGCATATCCCAAAGCCGGGTTCGCCGTCACGCCAGACCACGCATCCGATCCGCCACATTGCAAGGCGACCTTCAACTCCGAGGCGGGGCATTCAACACGCACCGCCTCATTCGCAATCGGCAGCATCGCCTCGATCTTCGCGATCCCCATCTCAATGGTGCGCTGCAAC